>NZ_JAKGBH010000011.1:0-123263 GCF_021532515.1 Pseudoalteromonas sp. PAST1
GCCATGCAGCTTTTTATTTAGTAACCGATTATCAATTCCTTCGATAAGTTCTTTTGAACGACTTAAATAGAGGCCAATCAATTGTGAGTTCCTAAGTGGCAGGTGGAGTTCAATTAAATTGAAATATGAATATATTTGACTCAATGCTGAGCCAGATTTAAGTGCTGCTCTGAGGCCTGAATCTGCACTACTTAAAGCCATATGTTTATTTTCGAGCTTTAAATATAGTTGCATTAGCGTATGCTTTGCTGTTGCCATTCCTTCATAAGCATTTAAATCAGCTAAGCGTGAGTAGGCATTTTTTAATAAGGGTAAAGCTTGCTCATAGTCACCACGTTTATAAACTAACTTTGCCAACTGTAAGCTGGTATCTGCAATGTTTATTTGATTTTTTGTTTTAATATCAAACTCAAGTGCTTTTTTGTAGAAGTATTCTGACTGGGCAAGATCATCTAGGCGATGAGAAAGGTTTGCTAAATTATAAAAATTGGTGGCGATTAACCCATTATCTTTACTGCCAATTAAAAGCTTTTGTGCTTTTAATTGCTGAAACATAGACTGGTCTAGGTCATTCAACGTGTCATATAAGGTACCCAGATTACTATGGCTTTGTGCCTGTTTGTTTTTATCCTTTAACTCGTAAGCTAGTTTGAGTGCAGCCATATAATGCTGCTGAGCTTGGGTCGTTTTAACTTGGCGTCTGTAATTGATACCAAGCTCTTTTTGGATTTGATAATGCTCTTCTTTGGACAACTCAGCAATATGCTGTAAAGGTAAAAGTAACTCTATTGCAGCCTCGTATTGCCCTTGTTTTCTTAATATGGGGGCTTTTATCAAATCAATCGTCGATTTTGCGACAGGCGTGCTATTGCTTTGTAGTTTTTCAATTAACAATAGTGCTTTTTTTAGGTTTCCTTTCTGCTCTAAGGCAAATATTTCTTCTATCTGCGGTATGTGACCTGTATTAGCCATACAAGGAAGAGAAAGAAGAGCAAGGATTAAAGTTACAGTTAGCTTCATTAAATATTTCGGTGACCAAGTTTGCCGTTATGCTACTGAGAAAATGTGTGGAAAATATGGAGCAGTAAGAATATTAAAACATTGGGAATATAGAAAATCAGAAGTTATTAGCCATTGCCAATACTAAAGTGTGTTTTACATAATTGGTGCTAATTGTTATGTCTGTTTTTATAATAAATAGAGACAAATCAGTAATTTCTGATTGTGTTTGAACTGTAGCGAAATAAAATTATTGCGTACAAAATTTAAACGTAATGGCCTGATGTTAAAGCAGTAATTTAATTATTTTTATTAGTTATTTTAGTTAGTCGGCCTAATTCTTAGGTGTAATAATATGAAAAAATCGCTACTTTCAGTTCTTGCAATCACAAGTGCTTTATCTACAAATGTAGTCGCTAATGAATGTACGGGTGAGTTGTATGGAATTAATTCTGGTCGCGGCCATCTAGGCATTGTTTTTTCTTTAAATGAGCAAGAGCAAACAGCCGCTATTCACTCAAAAGCAAAGTTTTCTTCTGCTGCTATGGCCTATGATAGTGCAAGGGATCGCTTATATTATGTTTCAGCTCCTCGACCGCTAACTTACAAACTTGATCCTAGTGATTTGAACTTATCTGAAGATGAGTTAAAAGATCTGCCAATCAAGGGGGCTAAATACAAATATACTCAGCTTGCTTATGTTGATATGGCAACTGGTGAACACACAGTAATTTCTCGATCTAATCCAATGACTCGACTGGCTTATGACGCTAATACTGACATGATGTATGGCTCTAAAGGAAGCAAGTTATATACTGTTGATCCTGTATCAGGAAAAACTACATTATTTGGTAACTTAACTGGCTATGGCGACAGCTCAGATATTTTACGCGGTGATATGGTTTTTAAAGATGGCCAACTATTTTTGATCAGTGCTACGAGTATTTTTTCCGTTAATTTGAACACATTGGAGTTAACGAAAAAATCAGAGCATGGCTTAATTGCTGTTACAGGTGCTGCGCTTGATCAAAATGGTGAGCTATTAATTTCTAGAGAAATTATAAACGATCAAGGTCACTATAATACTACCAAGTTATATAAAGCATCGATTGAGACTGGCAAAACGTGTGCAATGGGAACCTACCCGATGCGCATAAATGATTTGGCGCTAAATACAGCAAAACCAGTTGCTTGCTATGCTCAACCTACATGTAGTGTAGAGCCAGACTCTTTTGTTGTTACAAGTATTGATACGCTAAGAAAAGCAACGTGGCAAGGTTATACACTAAATGGCCACTTAATGGATAAACCACTTGCGAAGCTTTTAAGTACAGAAAACTTTGGTGAACAGGGAACTGTTTATAAAACAGTATCTGTAAATCATGATTTTGCAGCGGCAAATTCGATTACTGAAGCTGCGATAGATGCTTATGGCACCGATGTTTTCTTTATTGGCAGTTTCCACAAAAGCGACTTCACAGATAGCGAATTAAATGAAGCTTACAATTGGTCCCTTAAAAAAGGAAACGTAGCGATAATAGCGGGTGATTCTGACTACCCTGAAGAAAAAGTGTATACGACTTGGGGCTATACAGTTACTCGCGATGGTTATGTTGATGGTCCAAATACACAAAACCCAGAAGGAGTGGGTAGTGCAGCTCAAGAGGCAATCTTTGCAGGGCCATTTGGTGAAGTATCTCGCTTTTTCCAAGCTGGTGGCGCAAAAGGTTACTTCTCTGAAATGCCTTCAGGGACTCAAGTCTTAGCTGTAAATCAGGATGGCTTGCCTACAATTGTTTTAGATGCTGCAACAGGCGACATAATACTTGCTGATAGCGGTATGCTGACAACACAAAATAAAGAAGACAACTTTACTGATGGTACCGAGGTATCGAGCATGTCAGACCGTTTATTTATGAACTTAATCAATTATGCGAGTGAAATCGATTAATTGTAATTTTAAGCGCTAATTGAAATCGCGAGGCTTGTGGCCTCGCGATTTTGTTTGTGAGTTTTATACCAATTTCGTTCAAAATTATAAGGAGGATAGTAATAAAGTTGAACAGGAAGTGAGTTATTTTTACATTGAAAGGAATTTAAAATGAAAAAGTTTTTATTATCTACAGTTAGCCTTTTAGGCTTAATACCTGCTGGCCTTAGCGCGTCTGAATGTACGGGTGAGTTATATGGAATCAACTCAGGGAGAGGAAGCTCGGGCTTCGTTTTTTCTTTAGATGAGCAAGCGCAAACGGCTAACATTCATTCTGCTGCAAAGTTCTCATCCGCAGCAATGGCTTTTGATAGCTATCGAAATAGACTCTATTATGTTTCAGCCCCAAGACCTTTAACTTATAAACTGGATACGAGTATTCTCAACTTATCAGATGAAGAGTTAAATGATCTGCCTATAAAAGCCGACAAGTATCGATTTACACAACTCGCCTATGTTGATATGTCTACAGGCAAACACACTGTAGTGGCACGTACTAACCCTATGACCCGTCTTGCTTATGACCCTAACAAAGACGTTATTTATGGCTCTAAAGGGAGTAAGCTTTACCAGGTTGCTATTGATTCAGGTGAAACTCAGTTCTTAGGCAATATGAAGGGCTACGATAGTAGTTCAGATATTCTGCGTGGCGACATGGTTGTTAAAAATGGTGAGGTTTACCTCATCTCTGCCACAAGCATTTTTTTATTGGATCCGGAAACACTGGAGTTAACAAAAAAATCTGAACATGGTTTAACGACGGTAACAGGTGCTGCTCTAAATCAAAATGACGAATTGGTAATTTCCCGTGAAGTCATTAATGATCAAGGTAATTTTAATATTACTAAATTATATAAAGCATCAATCGAAACGGGTAAAACATGCACATTGGGGACATACCCAGTGCGAGTAAACGATTTAGCACTAAATACTCTAAAGCCTGTTGCATGTTATGCGCAGCCTACTTGTAGTACAGGAGTAGAGTCGCTTGTAATTACGAGTATTGATAAGCAAAGAAAGGCACGATGGCAAAACTACACATTAAACGCTTACTTGTTTGATTTACCGATGGCTAAACTTGCAAGCCCAGAAAATTTTGGTGAAAGTGGGGTTGTAGCTAAATCAGTATCGGTTAATCATGATTTTGCGGCATCAGGCTCAATTACTCAGGAAGCGATTGAAAGTTATAACACTGATATCTTCTTTATGGGTAGTTTTTACAACAGTGATTTTACTGAAACAGAAATTGCAGAGCTATATAATTGGTCAGAGAAGAAAGGAAATGTTGTCATCATAGCATCAGATTCCGATATGACTGACGAGAAGGTGTATTCAAAGTGGGGTTATACAGTAACCAGAGAAGGCTACAAAGATGGACCAAATACCCAAAACCCAGAAGGTTTAAACTCTCAAATACAACAAGCTATATTTGCAGGTCCTTTTGGAGAGGTTACACGCTTTTATCAGGCCGGTGGTTCAAAGGGATACTTCTCAGTAATGCCAGAAGAAAGCCAAGTGTTAGCTGTCAATCCAGATGGCTTACCGACAGTGGTTTTTGACTTGAAATCGGGTGATATATTACTCGCAGATAATGCAATTATTAACTCTCAAAATAAAGTTGGTAATTATACTAATGGTACCGGAGTTAGTAGTATGACAGACCGTTTATTTATGAATTTGATATATTTAGCTAGCGAAATCGAATAACGCTAATCAGCAAATAAGAACTAAAATCGCGAAACGTGCTGTTTCGCGATTTTTTTTGCAGCCAAAGTAATTTCATTACCAGCAACTAGTAAGTGTATTTTTTATCCTGTTAGTGTGTTGTTTAACCAATAAATAATTAATGCCAACAAGCAATGAATGAATACCAGCAAACACAACTAACCATGATGAAAGCCCAGCTGTTAGATGATTAACCATTATCAAGCTAGCTAACATGATGACCAATGAATAATTTAATACTGTTTGTAATAATTGCTTAAATCTTAAGTGCTTCCAGCGACTCCATAGAACCAGCAACAATGTAGTTGAGGGCAAGACAAACAAAATACATTTAAATAAAGCAACGACTAACTGCGTATCGTTATAGGGTGGCTCAACCACTGCGCCAAACGAATGCCCTGAGTTAAGCGTTATTAAGGCAAGACCCAAAGCTGTAAGTATATTTTTATTTTTCATTTATAAACTCTATACCATCAAATTCATCAACAATCTAAGTTTCATAGCTAAAAATGGGTTATGCATGTGCGCTTATAAGCTCTTTGGCATTTGCTCTAGCCATTTTACTGATATTGTCACCGGCAAGTAGTCGGGCAATTTCATCAATACGGCCTTCTTTAGATAGCTTATTCATTTGAGTGTAGGTTTCGCCGTTTGCAATTTCTTTAGCTACAAAAAATTGCTGATGTCCAGAGCTTGCAACCTGCGGCAAGTGAGTTACACAAATAACTTGAGTTGATTTACCTAATTGGCGTAAAAGCTTGCCAACTGCAGACGCGGTTGGTCCAGAAATACCCACATCTACTTCATCGAAAATAAGAGTCGGCGTTGTAACACGCTGAGCAATAATGACCTGAATAGCTAAACTAATTCGCGATAACTCACCACCAGAAGCCACTTTAGATAGTGCTTGTAACGGTTGACCTGGGTTGGTAGATACTAAAAACGACACCGTATCAAAACCCATTGCACTTGGCGCTTTATCGCTAGTTTGTTGAATATCAATCGCAAACCTGCCGTTTTCCATTGATAAGTTAGCCATGCTATCACTAATTAATTGATTAAGCGTATCTGCGTATTTATGGCGGCTTTCACTTAACAGTTTTGCTGCTTGTTTATATTGCTCAAGGGCATTGTTAATTTCGCTTTCGAGAGCAACAAGGCGGTCGCTGTTATAACTAATTGATGCTAACTCTTCTGCGATTGACTGATGAAATTCTACCAGCTCTTCTGGTTTTATATGATGTTTTCGGGCAAGGTCCATAGCACCTGTTAAACGCGTTTCAACTTCGTCTAACCGGGCAGGGTCTAAATCAGTTACATCAACATAGCTGCGTATCTCGCGGCTAGCTTCTTCAACTTGAACGGCAGCTTCACTCAGTAATGATGCTATGCTAGATAAGCTTTCATCGTAGCTTGCCAGCTCTGTAAATTGTTGGGCGCTATGTTGCAGCAATGAGCACGCACTTTGCTCATCACTTTCGTATAAGTGTTGTAGCTCACGTTGGCATGACTCTAAAATAGTCTGGCTATGGCTTAGTTTATGATGCTCAGCTTCAATCTCTTCGAACTCACCCGGTTGCAGGGCAAATTCATCAAGTTCAGCTACTTGATACTCCAGTAATTGCTTTTGAGCTGCTTGTTGCTGCTGTTGTTGTTCAAGTTGATTAAATTCTTTAATTAATGCTTGGTAGGCTTTAAAGCGCTCTTTAACATCAGCTAATAGCTGGTTGTGGCCGGCATATGCATCAAGCAGGTGCAACTGATGTTCAGCTTTTAATAAATGCTGATGGGCATGTTGCCCGTGAATAGAAATTAAATACTGACCTATCTCTTTTAATTGTGCAGCGGTAACTGAGCTGCCATTAATGTAGCTCTTGCTGCGGCCATTTTTGCAAATAACACGGCGTAGTAAACATTCGCCTTCACTGTTTGAGAGTAAATGTTGCTCTAAAAAGTGCTGGGCAAGAGGGAGTTGGCTAATATCAAATTGTGCACAAATTTCTGCACGATCCGTACCTGGGCGAACAGCACCTGCATCTGCACGCTCGCCTAAACATAATGACAGGGCATCAATTGCAATTGATTTACCTGCACCCGTTTCACCTGTAATAGCTGTCATACCATTGTGCCACTCAGTACTTAAATTACTTACAATGGCAAAGTTTTTAATTTCTAACCCGATTAACATACTGTTTATCCATCCAGTCAATTAACTGTTAATTTATACAGTGTTTTCGGGTTTTGCAAATTAAATTTTTAAGCTTTGCTTAATTCTGGCAGTTGATTTTCTTGGACTGATTCATTTGCAGCTTGCGTGCTCTGGGCTAGCGGCTGATCGTCCTGTAAATCGGTGGGGGGCTGATATTTAATTACTTCAATCAGCGATGGTAAGGCTTCTTGATAAAACGCTTTATTGTACTCGATGCCGTTGTTAGGCAATTCAGCCATAAAATACTGTAACCTGTCAGCGAGCTGATCAATTTCCTCAGGGCTTTGCGCTTTACTGGCTTCCATTATGATTGTGTTGATAAGCAAATCGCTAATGAATTCGAGGTAAGTGAGATTTTCTTCATTGTGCGCTTGCACTACAAAGTAATTGCTGGTGATCATATTTAGGCGCGAAATATTCTTAGGGCGGATAATTTTGCCTTCGCTAAAATCAATTAATTTATTTTTAAAGTCATTATTGATTTCTTTGACTCGTTGATTAAAACGTTTTTTTTCAGCTTCAATAGCTTTACGACGATTGCTCTCAACCACCCAGTAACAACCTAGTAAGGTGATAAGTAATAATAGAGCAAGAAAAACGATATAACTCATTTCGCCTTAGAATCCTTTAAAAAATACAGCTTTTAGTCTTATTATTTTGCGCTAATCAATACGCCTTGGCAATTAGCTTGAGATAAAAAAAGCCACTTAAAATAAGCGGCTTCCCCAATTTAATTTTTTTCTTAATACATTGTAGTAAGAGTATTCCTTTGGGTGAATCAAACGTAGACGCTTGTCAGCTTTTTTAATCACTACTTCGTCACCAGGTAATACAGCTAAAACTACGTGACTATCACAGCTGACTTGTAGGCTGTCGGTATTTTCGAGGCTAAGCTTTAAACGTACTTCATTGTCAGCGTCAACCACAAGAGGACGGCTTGATAATGTGTGCGGGAACATAGGAACTAATGAAATCGCATTCAGCTCAGGGGTTAAAATAGGCCCGCCGCCAGATAATGAATAGGCTGTTGAGCCAGTTGGTGTTGAAACGATTAATCCATCAGAGCGTTGAGAGAATACAAAGTCGTTATTAATAAAGGCCTCAAACTCGATCATATGCGCAACTTTATCAGCATGAAGTACCGCTTCATTCACTGCCAAGTTTGCACTTTTCAGTTCGGCATGGCGATATACTTCAACTTCAAGCAAGAAGCGTTTTTCCTCAAGGAACTGGCCACTTAACACTTGTTCTAGGCTCGCTTCAAAACCTTCTGGGTTTAAGTCAGTTAAAAAGCCTAAGTTGCCACGGTTTACGCCAATCACAGCGACATCAAAACGCGCTAATACTCGAGCTGCGCCAAGCATATTGCCATCACCACCGACGACTATGGCTAAGTCTGCTCGTTCACCTAAATCTACCAATTTAACTAGGTTTTCTTGAGGAAGGTCTTCAAGTTGACGTCCAGTGCGCTGTTCTACTAGCACTTCGAAACCCAAGGCTCGCAAAAATGTGTGCAGGCGAGCAAGTGTGGCAGCTGCCCCGCTGTGATTAGGTTTGCCAATTAAACCTATGGTTTTAAACGGTGAATCCATGTTATTTGCACTTAAACTTTCATATCGATAGATTACATTAAAAATTAATGCTTTGAAAATAACTTGAAATAAACTTGCTGCGCCCAAATATCCACTGGCAAGAAGCAAGATGTATGAATTATGAAATTAAATCCGCGCGACCAACAAATTTTTTCAGCTGTGATGAGCCTTTACTGTAACGGGGAAGGTCAGCCTGTAGCCTCAACTCGTATTGCCAAACAAAAAGGCATGGCGGTATGTTCAGCTACAGTGCGTAATGCTATGGCACGGCTAGAAAAAGTGGGCTTACTCTATTCGCCACATACTTCTGCTGGGCGTGTACCAACCAATGCCGGTTTTGATTATTGGCTTGATGAGTTTTTTGCTCTACCTGAAATCGCACCATATTGGCAGCCTGAGCAAGCACAATTAGTCGAGCTAGCCCATGGTTTGAGTCAGCGCTATAAAGTGTGTTGTTGTGTGGGCTTACCTCAAGTCAGCTCGCAGTTGGTCTTTCGAGTAGAGGTGCTTGATTTTGATGGTAGCAATTGGCTAATTCTACTAATAGATAGAGCAGGGCAAAGCCATAACATTTGCATTACCAAACCTGAAGATTCATCTGATGCCGTTCGTTACCAGTTTGCTACTTGGCTTAATACCGTGTTTAGTCAGCAAACCTTAATGGAAGGCTTATATCGTATGCAGGCAATGGCAAGCACGGCACCAAATAATTGCCATGACTCACTAACACAATGGACTCGGCAATTAAGCCAAAAGCTTGGTTCAGACAACAGTATTGTGGTCGGTGAAAACTACCTTTACCGCCAAGTTGATTGTCAAACCAGTTTAAATATAGGTGTATCGTTTTTAAATTTTGTTGAAGATAAACTTGCATTTAAAAATGGTTTATCGGTATTAAACACAGAACAACTGCCATTTACAGATTGTAATGAGTTGATGGTGATCAGCGTTCCTTATTTTAATAACCATGAATACCAGAGCCGATTTTGCGTAATTTGTCCAAAATCAGCGCAAATAGAAGCAATCATCCAAGAATTTAAGTTAATCGGCTCATCAGCCTCTTGAATCTTTTAATTCAATCCCCATAATTACCGCAGTTGTAAAGAATTGGAGCATGTAAGCTATGTCTGAGCAGACAAAATCACCAGAGCAAGAAGTTGAACTAAACGAAGAATTTGAACAAATGCAAGCTGAAGTAGAAGCTGCAGAAAAAGCAGCTGAACAAGTTGACGGCGAAGAAATGAGCCCTGAAGCTGAAATCGCTTTACTACACAGCGAATTAGAAGCGGCTAAGCAAACTATTAACGATCAAAAAGACAGTGTTGTTCGTGCTGCTGCAGATGTTGAGAACATGCGTCGTCGTGCCGCTCAAGATGTAGAAAAAGCGCATAAGTTTGCACTTGAAAAGTTTGCTAACGAATTATTACCAGTTATCGATAACCTAGAGCGTGCGATTGAGTTCTCTGATAAAGAAAATGAGCAGCTTAAACCTGTGCTTGAAGGTATCGAAATGACTGTTAAGAGCTTTAATGATGCGGTATCAAAATTCGGTGTTCAAATTGTTAACCCACAGGGTGAGCAATTTAACCCTGAATTCCATCAAGCAATGTCAATTCAACCAAGCAATGATGTAGCACCTAATACTGTTCTTGCAGTAATGCAAAAAGGCTATACATTAAACGGCCGTTTATTACGCCCTGCAATGGTTATGGTATCAAAAGAAGCTGAATAAGCTTTAAAGAAAAATAAAATAATGCCTGTTAATCACAGGCATTTTTTTTGTCCAATTTTCGATGCCAAAGCTGCACGAGTAAGATAAGTATCAGTGCGCTGAACATCATAGCAGAAAATGGAATGGCACTTTGTGGGTGAACAAAAGCAAGGATAGGCCCAACTAAAGCGCCACTGCCGAATCTTAGGGTACCAATAACAGCTGTTGCAGTGCCTGATTTTTCCTCAAATTGCATCAGTATCAATGAGTCCGCATTACTCGCTATAATACCTAAGCTCATCATCAGTGGTGCGATGCTTGCTACGATAAAATACAGTGATAAATGCAGCACACTGAATAATAACAATGCCCCACCAGACACAAAGCCAATGCTAAGGCCAATAAACAACAGTTTACGAGAACCCAAGCGCGGCACTAAACGTGTATTCATAAAGTTACCGAACATTAAAGCCAACACGTTAAAGGCGAATAACACACCGAACAATTGCTCATCTACTTTGAAGAAATCGAGGTATACATAAGGTACCGATGTTAAAAAGCAAAAGAATGCGAATGAGGCAAACATTGAGCTGGCAATATCGGCAAGGGCACTACGACGGGAAAATACCGTTTTATAGCTATTAAAGAACAATGCCAAGCCACGTTGCTGACTCTTAAAAATTGGAATATCGATTAAATGAATTTGCACCAAGGCTAAAATAGCAAAACTGTAGGCCGCCAATGCAATAAAAATAACCTGCCATGTCGAAATTCCCATGATTAATGAGCCTAGAGTAGGGGCAATTAACGGGGCAACCATCATAATCATCGAGACATAAGACATGCCTTTGGCTGTGTTCTCTCGATAAATATGACGAATAATACCCGGCACTACAACGGTTGCAGCAGCGCCAGTGAATGCTTGCACAGCTCTTAAAGACCAAAATAATTCGATGTTAGTACAAAATGCTAGTGCTAATGAGCTGATACCAAATAGCGCTAAACCCACCTTAGCGAGTAATCGCCTGCCAAGTTCATCGGCAATCGGGCCAAAAAAAAGCATGCCAAGAGCATAACCTGCTAAATAAATGCTGAGTGATATTTGCACATTTGGCATGGTTGTTTGCAAGTCGTTGGCAATCACCAACATCGCTGGTAAATATAGATCAATTGCCAAAGGCGTAATCGCGACAATACTTGCCAGTAAAGGTAATAAAATGCGTTTATTTAAAGTCTCAGGGGAAGGCATTGTTTACTCATTCATCAAATAGTAGGTCACTATTGTAGCAGTGTGAGTCACTGTGGTGAACTTAGTTTGCCTGCTAAGTAAAAGAATTAACTAAATGGTAACAACTGAGTGGGTGATTGTTCATTTTCATATAAAATTAAGCAATGCTTTGCTATATTAGCCTCAATTACACAAAGTATTTGAAGGACTAGTATGAAAAAGTTAATCATGGCCGTGTTAGCCACCGCTGTTTTAGCTGGCTGTAAAACCTCTCCTACGGGACGTACCCAAATCGCACTTTATTCAGATCAACAAATGAGCCAAATGGGTCAAGCAAGCTTTGCTGAAATGAAAAAAACACAGCCTGTTAATACTGATCCAGGTGTCAATGCTTATGTAAAGTGTATTGCCGATGATGTTATTGCGGTTTTACCTAACGAGTATGCCAAGCAGTCTTGGGAAGTTGTTGTATTTGAAGAAGATTCAGCAAATGCATTTGCATTACCGGGGGGGTATATTGGTGTTCATACAGGTTTATTAAAAGTCGCTGTAAACCAAGACCAATTGGCTACAGTACTAGGTCACGAAGTTGCACATGTTATTGCTGAGCACTCTAATGAGCGTGTATCACAAAACGCACTGTTACAAACAGGACTACAAGTTGGTGGTGCAGCACTTGATATGGGTAATGTTCAATATCGTGGCGAAATTATGCAAGCCTTAGGCTTAGGCGCACAGTATGGTGTTGTTTTACCATTTAGCCGCTCACATGAATCAGAAGCGGATATTGTTGGCTTAGATTTAATGGCAAAAGCAGGGTTTAACCCAGAGCAATCAGTTTCGCTTTGGCAAAATATGAGTGCAGCTGGCAGTAGCGGTACACCTGAGTTTATGTCGACTCACCCAGCACCGGGTAACCGCATCAAAGAGCTTCAAAAGCATATGTCGGAAGCATTAAAAGCCCAACAAGCGGCGCGAGCAAAGGGTAAAACCCCGCAGTGTAAACTGTAAAGAATATCTATAGAAATTAAAAAAGCCTGTACTCAGTGATGACTACAGGCTTTAATTTTTTCAGCTTTCAGCTTTCAGCTTTCAGCTTTCAGCTTTCAGCTTATTAGAACGTCCACTCAACGTGAAGTTGTGGTACTGACTCAGTTGTGTCTGTACCTAGCTTGTTGTGCCAGTATTGCCACTCAAGGCCTAGCAGTAAGGTGTTTTCTTTCATGCTCATTGCGTGACCTAAATCCCACGTAATGATTGGCTGCGCTAAAATCCACGCTTTAACATCTTCGCCAAATTCATTTTCACGCTCTGCAATGTATTCAACATGGCCTGTTACGTTGAACTTTTGTGAGCCAATAGTGAATGGGTAGCCCCAAGCAACATCAATCATCCAGCTGTTCGTTTCAGTTGGAGCACCACCGCGTGCTACGCCTTCACTGTCATCGATGTAAGCGGTAAATAAAGTAGATAAAAAGCTAAAGCCAGGTGCTTGCCAGCTTAGTTTTACACCCGGTAAATACTTAAGAACTTTCGAATCGCCTGCGGCATTAAAACCTGCCGTTAAACCTACATCAGTAATTGCGCCGTATGAGAAATCACTGCCAGAGATTTTTGATAAACTGAATGTTGAATACCATTCGCCGTAAAAGTCTTTATCTTGATAACCATCTTGACGGTCGTCATTGCTGTAATCAATAAAAAAGAAGTTGTCGCCATAGTCATAACCAGACGCATGCTGTAGTGATACAACCGTGGTGTTTGACTTAGTCAATGAAAACGGGTTTTTGTGTTCACCGTTATTAACGTGTAATTGCGTAGAGCTCCAATTAGCGGCATAGCTCGAAGTACTTACTGCACAAAGCGCAGCAACAGAAAGGATCTTTTTCAAGTTCATATCTCAATATTGATGGTGTAAAGGGGGATATAAAGTGAGGATTATAGCAGATACGCCCATATTTGGGCGTATCGAGAGAAAAAATTATTTAACTTATGCTTTATTTCGGCGTAAGCAAATTACTGCAACGGCAGTAAAGGCAAGAATAAAGCAGTAGTAAGAAGAGGTAGAGACTTCCCATGGGCTAATTTTGAATGTTGCGCCGAGTAGAAGTGCTTGTGCGCCATACGGCAATGAGCCTTGCGTAACACAAGCAAAAATATCAAGTAAGCTTGCTGAACGCTTGCCTGTAATTTCGCCATCATCTGCTAATTTTTTAGCAATTGGGCCTGCAACAATAATAGACACGGTATTATTGGCAATACATAAGTTACTAGTCATAACCAGTGCGGCAATCCCTAATTGATCTGCTACTTTACGGTGCCATTTTGCAATGATTTTTGTAATTGCCTGAATTTTGTTAGCAATATAATCAAGACCACCATTAATACGGATAAACTCTGAAAGACCACCAATAAACATCGATAGCAAGAAAATTTCCTGCATATCAGTAAAGCCTTTATAAACATCTTTTACAAAGCTTGCACCTTCATAGCTGCCAGTAAAGCCCATAAGTGCAGCGAAAATTATACCGCTAAATAGCACCACGAATACGTTAAAGCCCATTACCGCGAGCACTAAGATAAAGGCATAAGGTAACACTAATAAAATATCGAAGTCTTGTGTCTCTACAGCTTCTGCTGCAGGGGTTAAGAAGAATAATAAGCCGATAGTTAATGCCGCAGCAGGTAAGGCGATTTTTAAGTTCTCACGGAATTTATCTTTCATTTCACAGCCTTGCGTGCGGGTTGCAGCAATAGTTGTGTCCGAGATGATTGATAAGTTATCACCAAACATGGCACCCGATACAATCGTGCCTGCCATCAGAGATGGATCAATGCCTGTTTTTTGGGCGACGGCATAAGCAATCGGGCCAATCGCACCGATAGTACCCATTGAAGTGCCCATCGCAGTCGACACAACCGCAGCGATTAAAAATAATCCAGGTAGTAACAGAGCAGGTGGAATAAGTGATAAACCGGCATTAACAACGGCATCAACACCACCGGTTGCACCAGCAACCGCAGAAAACGCACCAGCAAGCAGATAAATCAAACACATAGTGATGATGTTGCTATGGCCAGCACCTTTAATAAAGGTTTCAACACTGTGGTTGATGGTATTTTTATTTAAGATAAACGCCAGCATGATGGCAGGTAAAATTGCCACAGGAGCAGGCAATTGATAGAAGGCGTAATCGACACCTTGAGACTGTAAGTATAAGCCAGCGCCTAAAAATAAGCCGACAAACACCAAAAGCGGCAGCAAAGAAAGTTTTGCTTTTGTTTTATTAAATGATGGCTGCATCATATTCCTCGTTAGATAACCAATAACACAGCCAAACACTTCTTTTAGCTGTATTTAGTTGTGTCTAAAAGACAACAACAGCGCCCGCAAGCCAAAGACCAAATCGGCGCAAAGGAAGAAGTTTAAATGTATAGATGGCTAAATGCAAAGACTATCTGTTATTATTGTTGTTCTATTAATAAATCTAAAATTAGCTCTGTATTTTTTATAAGCTAACCTGACTATTACATGAGTTTTCGATAAAATCCAGCCAGCTAAGAAGAATAGATAAGGTAACTATATGAACCGCATAGGTGTATTTGGCGCAAACGGCCGCATGGGACTTGCACTTTTAGAAGCTGTCTCAAAAAAAGATGACGCAACATTAACGGGCGCGTACGTACGCGAAAACTCACCACTTTTAGATAGTGCGGTTAATCAATTAAACAGCGCTGCATCAGCAGATGTTTCATTTAGTAAAGAAACAGACGTAAAAGATGCAGATGTATTGATAGATTTCACCTTACCTCAAGGCATGCGCAACCACTTAAAAACAGCGGTCGAAAAAAATATCGCCATGGTAATTGGTACTACGGGCCTTAACCAAGATGATCTTGATGCCCTTAATGAAGCCGCGAAACACATTCCGATTGTTTTTGCCCGCAACTATAGCGTAGGCGTGAATTTACTGCTTAACTTAGTGCAGACTGCGGCTGTGAAGTTTGGCGATGATATGGATATCGAAATATTTGAGGCCCACCATCGTCACAAAATCGATGCGCCATCAGGAACTGCATTGGCAATTGGTGAAGCGATTGCCGAGGCAAAAGGCTGGCAGCATGATGAAGTCGCGCGTTTTGATAGAAGCAATGACGAACATGCAAAATCGCAAAATGAAATCGGTTATTCAGTCATGAGAGGCGGAGATATAGTAGGTGAACACACCGCATATTTCGCAACTTCTGGCGAAAGGCTAGAATTAACTCATAAAGCAAGTTCAAGAATGACCTTCGCATTAGGTGCTGTAAGAGCTGCGGGCTGGTTGAAAAATAAACCAGCTGGACTTTATGACATGCAAGATGTGCTTGACTTGAAGTAGTTTAGTTTCTTTTTTGGCAGTTTCAGTGGATTTTTAGTTAATAACGCTTATTTTTACTATTTTATTAATTAAGATTAGATCTGAAAGCTAAATTACTGTAGAATAGCGCCAATTTGCCAAAAATTCATAAATGCGTGTTTCCAATCGCTATAAACGGGCAGTAGAGCAAATGACTTTACTCCCGTTTTTTACTGTTAGGAGGTTAACTTGACTAAATCCGCTCTGTTAGTCCTAGAAGACGGCACAGTGTTTCGCGGTACTGCAATCGGCGCTGACGGCATGTCAGTCGGTGAAGTAGTATTCAATACGTCTATGACTGGTTATCAAGAAATTTTGACTGACCCTTCATACGCGGAACAAATCGTAACTTTGACGTACCCACATATCGGTAATACGGGTACTAACAGCGAAGACGAAGAAGCGGGTCAAATCTGGGCTAAAGGCCTAGTGATCCGTGATTTGCCACTGCTAGCAAGTAATTTCCGTAACGAGCAATCGTTAAGTGATTACTTAAAAGAACGCAATATCTTAGGTATTGCCGACATCGACACTCGTAAATTAACACGTATCTTACGTGATAAAGGCGCTCAAAATGGTTGTATCATTGCAGGCGACGAGTTAGATGAGAATAAAGCGCTTGAAGCTGCGCAAGCCTTCCCAGGCTTAAAAGGCATGGATTTAGCAAAAGTTGTCTCAACCAAGGAAAATTTTGAGTGGCGCGAATCAAGCTGGACGTTAGGTTCAGGCTTTAAAACGCTAGAAGCAGCAGACGAGAAGTTCCACGTTGTTGCTTATGACTTCGGTGTTAAACGTAATATCTTACGTATGTTAGTTGACCGCGGTTGTAAATTAACCGTTGTTCCTGCACAAACATCTGCAGAAGACGTACTGGCATTAAACCCAGACGGTATCTTCTTATCAAATGGCCCAGGCGACCCTGAGCCGTGTACTTACGCGATTGAAGCAATTAAAACTTTCCTAGAAACAGACACGCCAATCTTTGGTATCTGTTTAGGTCACCAATTACTTGCACTTGCTTCAGGTGCACAAACGGTGAAAATGAAGTTTGGTCACCACGGTGGTAACCACCCAGTTAAAGACCTTGACCGCAATGTTGTAATGATCACAGCGCAAAACCACGGTTTCGCAGCTGACGAAGCAACATTACCAGCGAATTTACGTGCAACTCACGTTTCTTTATTCGATGGCACGCTACAAGGTATTCACCGCACAGATAAGCCTGCATTTAGCTTCCAAGGTCACCCTGAAGCAAGCCCAGGTCCACATGATGCGGCGCCATTATTTGACCACTTCATCGACCTGATGCAAGCACGTTCTAACTAATTTAACCGGAGTAACAATGCCAAAACGTACCGACATAAAAAGCATTCTTATCTTAGGCGCGGGCCCGATCGTAATCGGTCAAGCTTGTGAATTTGACTACTCTGGTGCACAAGCGTGTAAAGCACTACGAGAAGAAGGCTTTCGAGTAATTCTTGTAAACTCGAACCCTGCAACTATCATGACTGACCCTGAAATGGCGGATGCGACGTACATCGAACCAATTCACTGGGAAGTGGTAGAGAAAATCATTGAAAAAGAAAAGCCAGATGCAGTACTACCTACTATGGGTGGTCAAACAGCATTAAACTGTGCGCTTGATTTAGACAAGCACGGTGTACTGGCAAAACATGGTGTTGAGCTAATCGGTGCAACTGCTGATGCAATCGATAAAGCTGAAAACCGTGAGCGTTTTGACGTAGCAATGAAGAACATTGGCCTTGAGTGTCCACGTGCAGAAATCGCTCACTCAATGGAAGAAGCACACGATGTACTTAGCCGTATCGGTTTCCCATGTATCATTCGTCCATCATTCACTATGGGTGGTACCGGTGGTGGTGTTGCATACAACCAAGAAGAATTTGATGAAATTTGTGAGCGTGGTTTAGATTTATCACCAACAAATGAACTTTTAATCGATGAATCATTAATCGGTTGGAAAGAGTACGAAATGGAAGTTGTTCGTGACAAAAACGACAACTGTATCATCGTATGTTCTATCGAAAACTTTGATCCTATGGGTGTTCACACGGGTGACTCAATCACGGTTGCACCAGCGCAAACACTAACTGATAAAGAATACCAAATCATGCGTAATGCATCGATGGCGGTACTTCGTGAAATCGGTGTTGAAACAGGTGGTTCAAACGTACAGTTTGGTGTGAATCCAGTTGATGGCCGTATGGTTATCATCGAGATGAACCCACGTGTATCGCGTTCTTCAGCACTAGCATCAAAAGCAACCGGTTTCCCAATTGCGAAAATCGCTGCAAAACTAGCAGTAGGTTACACCCTTGATGAGCTACAAAACGACATCACTGGCGGTAAAACACCAGCGTCTTTCGAGCCGTCAATTGACTACGTTGTTACTAAGATCCCACGTTTTAACTTCGAAAAATTCGCAGGTTCAAACGACCGCCTAACAACACAGATGAAGTCTGTGGGTGAAGTGATGGCAATTGGTCGTAACCAACAAGAGTCGCTACATAAAGCATTACGTGGTCTTGAAGTTGGCGCAACGGGCTTTAACCCAATTGTTGCCCTTGATGATCCGAAAGCAAAAGAAAAAATCATCCGTGAATTACGTGAGCCAGGTGCTGAGCGTATTTGGTACGTTGCTGATGCAATGCGTCACGGTATGAGCGTAGAAGACGTATTCGAATTAACTAAGATTGACCCTTGGTACTTAGTTCAAATCGAAGACATCTTAAAAGACGAAGCAACAATCAGCGAAGTAGGTATGGCTGGTTTAAATGCTGAGTTTTTACGCAAGCTTAAGCGTAAAGGTTTTGCTGATGCGCGTATCGCTGAAATTGCCGGTGTTTCTGAAGCAGAAATTCGTAAGAAGCGTCACCAGTTAGCTATCGTGCCTGTATATAAGCGCGTTGATACCTGTGCTGCAGAGTTCAGCTCAGACACAGCTTACATGTACTCATCTTATGATGAAGAATGTGAAGCGAATCCATCTGACAAAGATAAAATCATGGTAATCGGTGGTGGTCCTAACCGTATCGGTCAAGGTATCGAATTCGATTACTGTTGTGTTCACGCAGCATTAGCTTTACGTGAAGACGGCTATGAAACAATCATGGTTAACTGTAACCCTGAAACTGTTTCAACTGACTACGATACATCTGATCGCTTATTCTTCGAGCCAATCACGCTTGAAGATGTATTAGAAATCGTACGTGTTGAAAAGCCAAAAGGTGTTATCGTTCAGTACGGTGGTCAAACACCACTAAAACTTGCTCGTGAGCTTGAAGCGAATGGCGTGCCAGTTATTGGTACTTCACCAGATGCAATCGACCGTGCAGAAGACCGTGAGCGTTTCCAACAGCTTGTTGAGCGTCTAAACCTTCTTCAACCAGAGAATGCAACGGTTACTTCTTTAGAAGAAGCGATTGTTAAGTCTGCTGAAATTGGCTTCCCACTGGTTGTACGCCCTTCGTACGTACTAGGTGGTCGCGCGATGGAAGTGGTTTATGATGAAGACGATTTACGTCGTTACATGACCGAAGCAGTATCAGCGTCAAATGAAGCGCCAGTACTACTTGATCACTTCTTAGATAACGCAATCGAAGTTGACGTTGACGCTATCTGTGACGGTGAGCAAGTAATCATCGGTGGTATCATGGAGCACATTGAGCAAGCAGGTGTTCACTCAGGTGACTCAGCGTGTTCATTACCAGCTCACTCACTAACAGCTGAAGTACAAGACGTAATGCGTAAGCAAGTGACAGATATGGCACTAGAGCTTGGCGTAGTAGGTCTAATGAATACACAGTTTGCTGTGAAAGACGGTAAAGTTTACTTAATCGAAGTAAACCCACGTGCTGCGCGTACAGTACCGTTTGTTTCAAAAGCGACAGGTATCGCACTTGCTAAAGTAGCGGCACGTTGTATGGCAGGTCAGTCGCTAGCAAGCCAAGGTATTACAAAAGAAGTAATCCCTCCTTACTACAGCGTAAAAGAAGTGGTACTGCCATTTGCTAAGTTCCAAGGTGTTGACCCAATTCGTGGCCCAGAAATGCGCTCAACGGGTGAAGTTATGGGTGTTGGTGAAACTTTCGCCGAAGCATTCGCAAAAGCACAATTAGGTGCAAGCAACACTTTACCACGCGGTGGTCGCGCGTTACTATCGGTACGCAACAGTGACAAACCACGTATCGTTGAACTAGCTAAAACCATGACTGATCTTGGTTTCGAGCTAGATGCAACAGGTGGCACTGCAAAAGCACTTGAAGAAGCTGGTATTGCAGTTCGTCGCGTGAACAAAGTATACGAAGGTCGTCCTCATATTCTTGATAGAATTAAAAATGGTGAATACAGCTACATTGTAAACACTACTGAAGGCCGCCAAGCGATTGAAGATTCGAAGGTGTTACGTCGTGGTGCGTTACAGCATAAGACTAACTACACAACGACTCTGAACGCGGCATTTGCTAACTGTACTGCAAACCAAGCAGATGACCGTAGCAAGGTGACGTCAGTTCAGGAACTACACCAGCGAATGAACTAAGGAAATGTGCCAAGGGCGAGGCAATCGCCCTTGGGATTAAGTGAGAATAATATGCAATCAATTCCGATGACAGTTCGTGGTGCAGCATTACTGCGCGAAGAACTTAACGAATTAAAAACAGTTATCCGTCCAAAAATCGTTGCTGATATCGCTGAAGCACGTGAGCACGGTGATTTGAAAGAAAACGCTGAATACCACGCTGCTCGTGAGCAACAAGGTTTCTGCGAAGGCCGTATTCAAGAAATTGAAGCGAAGCTTTCAAATGTGCAAATCATTGATGTAACTAAAATGCCTAACACAGGTAAAGTTATTTTTGGCACAACGGTCACTATCGTTAATGTTGAAACCGATGCTGAAGTAAAATACCAAATCGTAGGCGATGACGAAGCAGATATCAAAAACAACCTGATCTCTGTTAACTCACCAATCGCGCGTGGTTTAATTGGTAAAGAGGTAGATGATGCCGTTATCATTAAAACGCCAAACGGTGAAGTAGAGTACGAAATCATTGAAGTTGAGTATATTTAGTAGCTTAACCAAGCATTGAAAAAACCGCAGTTCACACTGCGGTTTTTTTATGCCTGTTTACAGGCGTGGATTTATTCGGTACGTTGGCTACAAACTGTTGCAATGAAGGAGTAATAATGGCGAAAATTCAGTATCCTAAACCACTTGTTCAAGGTGATAAAATAGCCATATGTGCTTTTTCATCAGGTGTTGATAAAGCCTTTCATGAGCGCTTAGACATAGTACTTAATGGCTTAACAGCCAAAGGTTTTACTGTTATTGAAGGTGCCTGCTTACGTCAGTCACACAATAGTGCAAAGCAACGTGCTGATGAGCTCATGCAGTATTTAACTGATGATTCAATCGCAGCCATCATGCCGCCATGGGGGGGCGATCTCACCATGGAGATTTTACCGCTTCTCGATTTCAATGCGATAAGTAAAGCAAGGTCTAAATGGTTGGTTGGCTTTTCAGATATCAGCACGTTTGCATGTGCATTAACCACTCGTTGTGGCTGGGCAACCTTGCACGCTGCGAATTTAATGCAAATTCACCCTGACGATCCCGATGTTTATTTAGCAAATATATTCAGTGCCATGTCACTTGAAGAAAAACAGCAATTGCATCAAGTTGCTTCGCCTTTTTATCAGCAAAAGCAAATTGATTATAAAGCTAAGCCTGAGGCTCAATTTGACTATACTGCTCCTAGCCAATGGCGCTGTATTAACTATAAAGATAAACGCCAAATTGAAGTGTCTGGTCGCTTAATTGGCGGCTGTTTAGATACCTTAGGTCTGTTGTTACCCTCTAATTACTATGCATTGCATGAGTTTAAAAAACAGTATGCACCAGAGGGGTTAATTTTATACCTAGAAAATGCAGAGCTCAGTCCAATGGCCCTTGCACGTTGTTTGTTATCGTTAAAGTTGAATGATGTTTTTACTGATGTAAATGCGGTGGTATTCGGCCGCAGCCCTGCAATTAATAACGACTGCTACTTTGATGAATACCAAGCAATAGAGCTCGCATTTAAAGGCAATTTGTTCCCAGTTATTGTTGATGCCGACATTGGCCACGTAGCCCCTAATTTAGCATTAATTAATGGTGCTGTTGCCACAATAACTGCAGATTTGTGTGAAGGTATGGCGAGTAATGTGGTTGTGAAGACAATATGTAATTAAAGGAAGCTCTGATTGGCTAGAACTAGGTGACCAAGTTTGGTTTTGGGAGATATTAGTGTGAAAGTAAAATTATTATTGCTTGGCATGATATTACTTTTGTCCTGTTCAACTGCGAAAAGTGCTCTTTATGTAAATTCTGAAAGTTGTACAGTGAAGTTAAATAACACAGAAAAAAACTGGGGTTAATTACTCCATGCAGTTTAGTGAAAGTTCATGATAATTTATTGAATTTTAAGAAATATGGTGAAACAGAGGTTTATATTATTTCTGGAGCACCATCACCGTTAGATAAGCTGTCGAGATGGTCCGTAACAAAAGAAGATAACTGTTCACTAGAATATCAAGCTGTTATTGTTAATAATGAAACACTATCATTATCAAAGGTGAAGGATAAAACCTTGGTTTGCCCTAATTTAGGCTTGGATGAAAAAGTGTATAGGCAGTTTCTATCTGATTAAAAGCTTATAGGCTCATTTATAATAGCCATTTAAAGTTACGCCTACATTAAAAGGCGTAACTATTAAGGTTTGTTAAACAATCTTAATTACCGCATCTTTATCTAAACGCGATTTTGGTAATGCAGCATTATAATCTTGCTCTGGCTCGTGATAACCAATAGCGAGTGCCACTTCACATACATAGTCGCCTAATTCATCAGCAAAAAGCTCACCGAGTAAATCTTTATCGACACCTTCCATCGGTGTTGAATCTAAACCTAAACGAGCCACAGTATGCATAGTATTACCTAAGGCAATGTAGGTTTGCGCTTTAGTCCAAGCGGCGTTATCACCTTGCTCATCTGTATTTAAATCAACAAAGGCGAAGGCACCAAAAGCCTGCTCTTTGTTTTCTGCTTTTGTACGGCCATTAGCAATATCGGCATCAATTACTTTTTCATAATCAGCACGTTTATAGCTTGGGTTATAAGCAAATAAAATGGTGTGTGATGCCGCTTTTGCATGAACTTGGTTAAACTGAAACTTATTTGCAAAACTATCATGCAGACGCTGTTTACCTTGCTCTGATTCAATGACCACAAACTTCCATGGTTGAGAATTAATAGACGATGGCGATAAACGTAATGCTTCTAAAATTACAGCTAAGTCTGCTTGGCTAATTTGTTTTGAAGCGTCGTAACGTTTACTAGTATAACGGCGTTGTAAGTCAGAAATGATTGGGTGTGTCATGATTTGCTCCCGCATGTATAACAATTAGGTGCAGTTTACGCCTTGCATACTTTACGATAAAGCGCATAATTGAATAAACATTATCAAAAATTTTTAGTTAATATGCTGGTTGAAGATCTTAAATTAATCCTCAAGGTGGCTGAATTTCGCAGTATTACAACCGCGGCAGCCAAATTAGACATGCGAGCTGCTACCGCCAGTGCGGCAATTAAACGTGTTGAAGCAGCGCTGGGGGCTGAGTTATTTGTTAGAACTACTCGTCATTTGCGTTTATCTGCGGCAGGGGAGCGCTTTTTACCTCAGTGTCAGCAAGCAGTGCTCATGCTAGACCAAGCCACACTCGCGTTAAAAGGTGAGCATGATGAAATTGAAGGAGAACTAAGAGTCGCATTATCTTCAGATTTAGGCCGCAACATCATTATCCCATGGTTAGATGAGCTACTTGATGAGTATCCAAAGCTGAGTATGCGCCCGCATATTAGCGATAGTAATGTCGACTTTTACCGAGACTCCGTTGATTTTGCCCTTAGGTATGGCTCGCCATCCGACTCAAATTTGTATGGCTTTAAAATTTGTAATGTTCCGCGGCTGTTATGTGCAACCTCGGAGTACATTGCCGAACATGGCGCGCCGACACATCCCGATGAATTAAATCAGCATCAAGGCCTGTTTTATCAACTGCAAGATATCATCAATAATGTCTGGGAATTTACCGATGGAACCGAGCGTTTTAAGGTGAAAATGCAAGGCCGCCGAGCATCTAATGATGGTGATTTGGTAAGGCGTTGGTGCGTGGCTGGTAAAGGCCTAGCGGTTAAATCATGTATTGATATCAGTGATGATTTACTAAGTGGGCGGGTAGTGCCCGTGATGCAAAATTATCCTCACTTATGTGCTGAGCTTTGGCTAATATGCCCAAGTCGACAGTCCATTACACCCGCGGTTCGTCTAGTGCGTGATATATGCCGAGAAAAAACCAAGGCGATCCTCAATCAACTGATTGAAAAAGGCATA
The DNA here is from genome assembly GCF_021532515.1 of Pseudoalteromonas sp. PAST1. Lineage (NCBI taxonomy): Bacteria > Pseudomonadati > Pseudomonadota > Gammaproteobacteria > Alteromonadales > Pseudoalteromonadaceae > Pseudoalteromonas > Pseudoalteromonas sp. PAST1. The sequence goes on from NZ_JAKGBH010000011.1 coordinate 24,305, forward strand.
TTAGATAAGCGGGTACTCGATAACTAATTACTTTAGGTATAGAATAGCTTGGCTTATTCATCTTATTGATTAAGCAACATTCTCAGGGCGGGGTGAAATTCCCCACCGGCGGTATACTTTGAAATTAAGTGAGCCCGCGAGCGCTTTAACTTTGGTTAGAGGTCAGCAGATCTGGTGAGAGGCCAGAGCCGACGGTGATAGTCCGGATGAAAGAGAATATAGTTTATCTATAAAACAGTAATTGGCTGCCTGCGGGTGGTCTTTTTTGCTGTGCCTTTCAATGTCCTGAATCTTTTCATATTTAATTTAATAGGTATTAAAAATGATGATTCAGTCTTCTTTACTTAGCCAATTTGGCGAACCACTTGAACGCGTTGAACGTGCTATTGCTGCCTTGCAGCAAGGTGAAGGCGTACTTGTAGTAGATGACGAAAACCGTGAAAACGAAGGTGATTTTGTGTATTCAGCACAGCACCTGACCACAGAGCAAATGGCCATGATGATCCGTGAAGGCAGCGGTATTGTGTGTCTTTGTATGGGCGATGAGCGTGTTAAACAGCTTGATTTACCACAAATGGTTGAACATAACACCAGCCAGAACAAAACAGCTTACACAGTGACCATTGAAGCTAAAACGGGCGTGACAACTGGCGTTTCAGCAACTGATCGTGTAACCACCATTAAAGCGGCAACAGCTGACAATGCAAAGCCTGAAGATTTGTCTCGTCCAGGACATGTGTTTGGGCTGCGAGCACAAACGGGTGGTGTATTAGTGCGCCGTGGCCATACCGAGGCATCTGTTGATTTAATGCTGTTAGCGGGTTTAACACCGTTTGGTGTTATTTGTGAATTAACGAATCCAGATGGTTCAATGGCTCGCTTGCCTGAAGTAAGCAAGTTTGCCAGTGAGCACAACATGCCTGTTGTATCGATTGAAGATTTAGTTGCCTATATCCAAGCAACGCAAAAACAGGCTTGTTAAAAGCTTTAAGTTTTGCGCTATAAGCTATAAGTAAAAAGTGAGGCTACCTTGGTAGCTTCACTTTTTACATTAATCTATGTAAAACCTCATTGCGCATGGCTTGGTTGATAAGGCTGACCATTCTGGTGTGGTCTAAATTACTGTAATGCACTATGGATACACTCTTATTTTGAAGTGCTTGCCAATAACCAGCAGGGCTTATTTGGTCAGCGTTACTGACATAGAGTGTGGTTCTATTAGCTGATTGTTTGCCGTTCAGTAGGGCGATTAAATCAAGTTGTGTTTCATCAATACCAGTTTCTTGAATTACATCTTTTGCTGCGTTTTTAAAATCATCATCTTCGACAAAGTAGCTTAATTTTGGGTGGTAATTTTTTGCTACGGACATTAGTGCGATGTCAAAATGCACCATTGGTGCAACCATTATCTGTTGATTTACATTAGGCATTTGCTTTGCAAGTTGCATAGCAGCAATACTGCCCATTGAATAACTTAAAATATCAATTTGTTGGTATTGGTTGGTATTTAAAAAATGCTTTAATACATCAAGACTATTTAGGCCAAATTTGAATTCACTATATTGATTGCTCGCAGGCATTAGGATGACATCTTTGCCGGTAAAATGACTAAGCCAGCGGGCTTGAAAGCTATAAATCAAACTACTCACACCATAACATGGGAATAGTATAATTGCTGAATCGTTTTTCTGTTTGGCACCATTTATAGAGGTTAAAGTTGTTTCAAATGTTTCCATTTCCTCTTTTGATTTAAGTTGAAAAGTTATGCCAAATTGTTCACCTTGCTCAAAATATTCGATTAAATCATTATGGGAAAATATTCTAACTGCTAAACATTCATGTGTAGTGTTACATGTTTTGTGAGATATACCTTCGTAAACGGTATTCAACATTGGGTCGTCAGGGCCACCGTAAGATATCTCTTCTACAGGTTGAGTGATTTGATAAGCAATAAAACTCTGACAACCACTGAGGACTGAAATATAAAAAATGCAGAGGATAAAGCGCATAATTCCCTTTGTTGTTATTGTAGTATTTCCATTAATCACAACAACTTACCAATCAAATAGTAATAATGCAATTGGATAATATTTATTCAAGGGTTATATGGAGCTTGCAATTACCACCTAGCGGTAAATCCTCGGTTATCTATGTGAACAAAACCACCGTGGTGGGAGGCGGGTTTATAGCGGCCAATACCGCCATTATAGCGGCTCTGTTTTTGGAACTTTTCAAACACTTTATAAAGCACATCAACATCAGCAATCGTTAGTTTGCCATCACCGTTTAAATCGTCCATTCGGCCATCACCATCTTCGTCTACATATAGGTCGAAGGCATCGCCGTATTGGTGTCGGCTGTGTTTGCCATTACCAATTGAGCGATTGTAATGGGGTGTTCTATAGCCGCTGATAAAGGCAAATTTGCTGACTTTAATCCCTTCATTTTGTACAAACGAGAGCAGATCTTCGAGCATCATCAAGCCATCGTTGTTGACATAAAGGTATTTTGGAAAGCCACTCACTTGCTTACAAATTACATTTTTAACTTGCACATGAGGAGTCAGCTGGCGTGTTAGGTCTTTCTCAAAAATTTCTATAAACCCGTTTGGTGCACTGTATTGTGTATAGCCTTTATAAGGGGCAGGGTAGAGGCCTATTTGATAACTATTCAATTGCTTATTGTTAGCATTGAATGGTTTTTTCACTATAACGAGTAAGCGTTTGCTCGTTTTGTTGTTACTCAGTACTAGGCTATAAAACCCTGCATTTTCTGGCGCATAAACGGCAATGCTATTTGGCCCTAATCGCTCTGTCTCAACATCTGAAACTGCAGTTGGAGCAAAATCAGCCGTGTTATCAAGTGTTAGCACTTGTTTTGCATCAAGTACAAGGCTGTGCAGCGAGTCAGTTAATTCAATGGCAGCAACAGAACATGTAGTTAACGCTAAGGACACACTAAAAATAATACGGCTGAAATACATAGTGACCTCTAAATTGTATTGTTTGCTAATGGCGTGGTGAGTGCTTTTAATAGCGCGCCATCGCGATTATAAACGTCGGTATAAAATTGTAGGCCCTCGTCGTTACCCGCAACGGTCCAATACATTAAAAGTACATCCAGCGGTTTTGATAAGCTGACTTTTTTAGTTTCTTTCGCTGCAATGGCGTCATCAATTTCACTACGGCTCCAATTATCTGAGGTTTCTAATATTTTCTCAGCTAAGGTGAATGGGTCATCAACTCTTACACAGCCGTGGCTAAATGCACGTTGGTCTTGCTGGAATAAACTTTTTGCAGGGGTATCGTGCAAATAGATTGAGTATTTATTTGGGAACATAAACTTGATTTGCCCTAATGAATTATTCTCTGAAGGCTGTTGTACAAACCAATATGGGAAGTTTTTGCGGCTGGCATTCGGCCAATCTATACTCTCGCTATCAACTGGGTTACGGCGACTATCAACCACAACAAAGTCTTTCTCGGTTAAGTAGTTTGGGTTTTCTTTCATTTTTTTGATGATGCCACCTGAAATACTCCGCGGTACTGTCCACGTTGGATTCATCACGATATAACTCATTTGCCCTTTAAATATTGGTGTTTTGGTGTAGTTTCTGCCTACAACTACGTTGGTTTGCCATTTCAATTTGTTGTCTTCAAACAAATACAGAAAGTAGCCTGCGATATTTACCACTAAGAAGCGCTCTGTGAGCGTGTTATCAACCCAACGAATGCGCTCTAGGTTTACTAAAATATCATTAACGTACTCACTGTAATCTTTGTTGAGTAGTTTTAACGTCGCATTGCCAATCACACCATCATCAGCAACTTGATGGGCATTTTGAAAGCGTTTAACTGCTGCGACTAGCTCATCGTTATAATCAGTGGCATCACTGTTACTGCCGTCAAAATACTTTAGTCGTTTTAACTTTTGTCTTAAATGCGGTACTGCTGGGTCTGATTGTCCGGGTTTTAATACCTTATTTTGCAGTGCGAAGTCAGGTAACTCGCCAGTGGCATCAAGCTCTCGATAAAACACAAGTGCGGCTTTTAAGCGCTTATAATGAGGCAAAACAGGTTTTAGGTTTTCAAGTCCTTTATCAAGGCTTTTTGATTTTACATGTTTGAGTAATGAGGCCGCTGCAGCATCTGGGCTGACATCAAACTGTTCATAGTTCCATGTGGCTGCCAATTGTTTTGGATTTACTTTTCCGCGAATTAAATGTTTTGCATAGGTCATGACGGCATCTGTCATTAGAACATCAAACTGTGCTTCGACGGCATCTGCTCCGCGTTTCTCTATTTCGTTGGCCAGCGCCATTAATGTATCAAAGTGATAGTCGTTAGGAGATAGCCCTTCAAGTTCTGCTTGCGCAATTAAATTTAGCGCTTGTTTGGCATATTTGTTGTCATCCCATACTCGTTCAAAACTATTTGCTTTATAGGTGGCAACAGTCATTTCAGGGGAATGGATATGCTGTCCTTCTATACTGTGAGATTCACCAATCAGAATAGGTTCAAGCTGTTGTTGCAAGTATTGGTTCTCAGCAAGCACTGGCATACAAATTGATAAACAACTGAGCAAAGCTGTGTAGCGCAGAATTTTCATAGCTATGTCCTTATAACGTATTTAGTTATTTTTTGAATTGTTTCTTTTTTGCTCATTTAAGCTTAGCAAAACAACAGGATTTATAGGAACATATTTTTAAATAAAAAACGCTTGGCAAATAAGCTTGCCAAGCGCTCGGTTGGGATTTTGAGAGGGGATTAATGACTGGTTGTTTGTAATTTTGCTTCTGGCTCTGCTTTTTTACCTCTTAGCTTGCCAATTAAGCGTTTGAAGTCTTCTAACGCGACGTACTGACAAGGGATTAAAATAAGCGTTATGACCGTTGCAAATAACACCCCGAATGCTAGAGATACAGCCATTGGGATAACGATTTTTGCTTGTAAGCTTGTTTCCATAATGATTGGTAATACACCAATAAAGGTTGTAATCGAGGTCAGTAATATTGCTCTAAAACGACGCGCACCGGCTTGCATTACCGCTTCTTTGATTGCAACACCTTCGGCGCGGGCTTTATTGACAAAGTCGACCATCACTAGCGAGTCGTTTACGACAACACCTGCAACAGCGATGATACCGAATACTGATAGGCTACTCATTGTCATACCTAAGATCATGTGGCCAAACATTGCACCAATGACACCGAATGGAATAACCGACATGATGATAAATGGCTGTGAGTACGAGCGTAGTGGAATAGCAAGTAACGCAAAGATAATCATCATTGATAAAGCAAAGTCACGTACTTGTTCTGCAACACTGTCCATTTCTTCTTGAATACGACCGGCTACATTACTTTCTACACCTGGGTAGCTTTTCAGTAGGCTAGGTAAGTATTCGTCACGAATTTCTTTTGCAATGGCAAATGGTTCAGCTTGGTCAGTATTAACCGCAGCCCACACGTTTACAGTACGTTTAGCGTTCTCACGGCGAATACGGTTTACACCATCTACAATGTTAACTTTAGCAACTTCAGCAAGCGGCACTTCAACACCTGTTGGCGTAATGATACGCGCATCTGTGATGTCACTAACTGCGTTACGTGATTCACGAGGGTAGCGGATCATTACTTTGATCTCTTCACCGTCACGTAAAATACGTTGTGCTTCAAGGCCGTAGTAGCTAAAACTAACTTGTGATGCCACATCTGAAAGGGTTAACCCTAAGCTGTAAGCGAGTGGTTTAAGTTCAAGTTGAACCTCGTCAGTTGCAGATTGTAGTGAGTCATTTACATCGCCTACGCCTTGCATGCTATTTAGCTTTTCTTTTAACTTAGCAGCCACTTCTTTGAGCTTATTGATATCTTTGCCTTCTAAGCGAAAGCTCACATCACCGTCATCACGACCACCGTTCATGATACTGTCTTCAATATTCAGCGTTTTCACACCTGGCAGTGGTGGCATTTGTTCGCGCCACATTGCACTTAATTGGAAGGTATCAATAGGGCGTAAGTCTGGTTCAACCAAAATCGCCATAATGCGTGCACTTGTTCGACCGCGTAAACTAACCGATAAATCGCGGATCATTGCTTGGCCATATTGCTCTTCAAGTTGTTTATCGACATCTAAAATCAGCTTTTCAATTGTTTGCGCTGTCTCAAGGGTTGCTTGCTCAGAAGAAGATAAGTTCATTTCAACCGAGATACGTGGGAAATCATGTGGAATTTTAGGGTTCGCAACAAATTTCACTAAGCCACCAGCGAACATACCGCCACTAACAATAAGTACACAGATAAAGCCAACAATCACGGTGTAACGGTAATGAATACAGCGACCAATAAATGGTGTGTAGTAATTATCAACAAAGTTCTTGAGGCCTTTATCCATACCTAAACGTAAGCGATGTAATGGATTTTTAGGGTTCGCAGGTTTATTTTTCATTGCCGCTAAGTGAGCCGGTAGAATCAGTTTTGACTCAATTAGTGAGAAAATTAAACATAGGATAATTACACCACCAATGGCTTTAGAAAACGCAGAGCCAGGGCCTGATGCCAGTGTTTGTGGTAAAAATGCGGCAATTGTAGTTAACACCCCAAAGGTTGCAGGAATAGCAACGCGTTTTACGCCGCGGACTACGTTATCTAGGCTATGACCGTGCTTTTCAATTTCAGCACTGGCAGACTCACCGACGACAATAGCATCATCAACGACTATCCCGAGCACCAGTATAAATGCGAATAAAGAAGCTAAGTTAACAGTGATATCAATAAAGCCAAGTGGCATCATTAAAAATGCACCTAGGAATGACACAGGTAAGCCCATCATTACCCAAAACGCTAAGCGTAGTGGTAAAAATAGCGCCAGTACCACCATCACTAAAATACCACCCCAAATCATGTTGTCGATCATCATGTTTAGACGACCTTCAAGGTAGTAAGTTAAATCAACAATCGGTGATAGTTTTACACCTGCTGGTAACTGTGGTGCTTTATCTGCTAGGTATTTTTTTAATACCGCAGCAACTTTAGTGATGTCTTGATCTTTCGAAGCATTTACTTCAAAAGTCAGTGAGTTTTTACCGTTGTACTTAGAGTATTGTAAGCCTTCTTCAAAGCCGTCGTTAATTGTTGCTACATCACCTAAGAAAACTTGAGCGCCATCTGGTAAGTGTAATAAAGGCAGATTTTCGAACTCTTTACCACGATATGCTTGGTTTTCAACACGCATTGAAATGTAGCCATTTTCAGAGCGAATTTGACCTGCAGACATATTGGCAGAAAAGCTGCGAACGGCTGTGGCAATATCACGGAAAGTTAAACCATACTCACGTAGCTTATCTGGGCTAATTTCGATGCCAATTTCGTAGTTTAAGCCACTGTAAAAGTTGACCAAGTTAATTTGTGGTAAAGCTTGTAGCTCATCTTTAATATCATTACCAAGTTCTTTGAGCTGGTAGTTACTCATATCGCCATACAGCGCGAGTATCATCACTTCTTGCTCAAACTTTTCGCGGCGAACAATTGGGCGTTCCATCTCTGCAGGGAAGGTATTGATTGAATCAACCTGCATCTTAATTTCATCGAGTACTTCTTGCGGGTCGTACTTTTCTTCGATTTCGATCCAAGCTTGTGAAAAACCACGGTTCGAATAGGTAATTAAACGTTTAATGCCTTCGAGGCCTTCTAAAGACTCTTCGACCTTAATGGTGATGCCTTCTTCTACCTCTTGCGGCGCAGCCCCTGGGTAGACAGCTTGAATACTGATCCAGTTACTCTCAAATTGTGGGAACATTTGCTTACGCACCGACATTGCCGTCAATAAGCCACCCACTAAAATGAAAATCATAAGTAAGTTTGCAGCAACTGGGTTGCGAGCAAACCAGGCAATAAGCCCTTTTTCTCTGTGCGTGGTCATGGCTTATTCCTTTTTTAACGCTAACTGCGTTGTTGGCACACTCAGTGTTGCGTCATCTAACTTGACCGCCATGCCTTCAGTTGGGTATTCAAGTGCCGATGTAATAAGTTGCTCACCGTTAGCAAGGCCATTATCGGCGATCACCATGCCATTTTGTTCGCGAACGATGTTAAGTGTTTTAAAGGTAAGCGTTTCGCCATCTTGTAAAACAGCGACTTTTTTATCTTTAACTAAATGGTGCGGAACAACAATCGCGTTGTCTAACGCTCGGCCTTCGATAGTGGCGTTAATGTATGAGCCAAAACGTAATGGCTGCTTTTGCTCATAAGGCGTTGCTACTTGTGCTACTAAATAATTCATGCGGCTACGTTGGTCAACAACTCCTTCGCTACGAACAATAGTTGCTTGCCACGTTGTTTGTTTACCTGCAAATTCAGCATTAATTGATACGCTTGCACCAATTCCTTGGTTATTTAGGTATTGCAGATCTTTATCAGCAACAGGTAAACGAATTTCAGCCAGTGACGTTGAGCTCAGGCTACCAAAGCTGTTACCTGGGTTTACCACACTACCTAGACTAATCAGGCGTTCGTCGATAATCGCATTGTAAGGCGCTTTAATATATGTGCGCTCAAGATTACGTTTAGCGCGTTTTACACTCGCTTGCGCAGCACGATAACTTGCAAGTTTTTCAGCAAGTTGTGGTTTACGTAAATAAAGCTCAGAAGGGATAACTTGGTTTGAGTCACCTTTGATGCGGTCCCACTCAGCTTGCGCAACTGACACCTGTGCACGTTCTATCTCAAGTGCAGAGCTTGCTTGGGCTAGTCCTGCTTCTGCTTCAATGAGTGCTGCTTCGTAATCATTTGGGTCAATACGTGCTAGAATGTCGCCTTGCTTAACAAATCCACCTTGTACAAATTGATCTGATAACGACACAACCTGACCACTTACTTGCGCAACAAGCTCAGTTTGGTTTTTAGGTTTAACGATACCGTATGATTTTACATCAAGGGTAATGGCGTCAAAGCTTAACGGTTTGATTGATACAAGCGGGCGCAGATCTTGTTCTGGTTTTTCTACTGGCGGTTGCTTCATTGAGGCAAATGCGAATGCCATTCCAAGTCCGCCGACTAATACGGCGATAGGGAGAATGATTTGTTTTTTACTAGCCACGGGATAGTCCCTCACGGTTGACGGTAATTAAAAATAAATTTGATAGGCTAAGCATACGCAATAAAGTGTTTACAAGGCGTTTGAAGATGTAACAAACCATTACACATATTACAAAGGCGCTACAAAGGTTCTATAAGAGGTACTCAATGACAGATCAAATGGCATGCAGATTAGGCTGTGGCGCCTGTTGTATTGCACCCAGTATTAGCTCACCGATCCCAGGAATGCCAAACGGGAAAGCCGCGGGAGAGCGCTGTATTCAACTTGATGATAATAACCTATGTAAATTATTTGGTGATGAATCAAGGCCTAAGGTGTGTAGTGACTTTTCTGCTACCGTTGATGTATGTGGCACCACTAACGAACAAGCATTGTATTTAATTACCGAGCTTGAGCAGATGACTTAAAAAAGATTAAACCTTTAACACTTTTTAACGGTTACTGGGATCAGTTGTGTTTTTTATAACCAAATTTTTATTCACAGCATTTAATATAATTTTGGTTATGGTTCGTGAGATGTCTAGGCGGTAGCGCGATAGAGGAATGCCAGTCAATTGACTGGCATTGTTGTTTTTGTTTACCACGTATAAGTAGCGCTGAGAGTATATTGCTCGCCGCGACCAGGGGTACCCGGGACTTCTTCGAAAGATTCATCCCAAATGTTGTCAGCTGCAAAGGTAACAAACACATTATCAAGCTGAGCTGGGGTGAATTTTAGCGTTAACTGCGTGAAGAAGGCTTCATCATCAGAGTTACGTAAGCGGTTACTATGTTGCTTACGCCATTCGTTATCGATACGTAGCTCAAGCACATCCATTGGTTGCCATACTGCACCCAGTGTTACACGGTGATCAGGGTAGTTAAGCGCATAAAAGCTCGCATCAATATCTGCCGCGCCATAGTCTTCTGACTTTTTTAAGTAGGTGTAGCTGGCAATCAACTCAGTGCTTTCAAACGATTTATTCGCTAAAAACTCAACGCCTAAGGTGTCTATATCAACCGGGTTGGCAAAACGAGCTGAGGTTGCATCAAAGCGATATGTCCAATCTGTCAGGTTTTTATCTTTACGGTAGAAAATAGCTGAATCTAAACGCCACGAAGACTGTTCAATCAGTAAACCTAGCTCAAGGTTATCGGTGGTTTCGCGCTCAAGGCTGTAGTTACTTCTGAATAATCCGCCCGTTTCACTGCCGCCAATTGCGGTATAACCGGGAACTTGTGATGCTTCGGCGTATGACGCATACCAAGTATGTTCACTGCCATTTTGATTAGCTACTTTAAGGCTGGCATCGGCAATCAATGAGGTAGCTGAGCTATCATGGTTAGTATTATCAAATGCTGCACCAATACGTACAGTAAGCTCTTTGTTCGCTGTAAGGGCTGTCTTGTACTCAGGCAAGATACTTAGCTTAGTGTAATTGCGTGACGTAAAGTTGTTTTCAAGAGACGTTGATTCAATTTCATCAGCAATAAATTGCCCTGCATAATTAATAGCATAATCGTTATTTAAGCGGTGACGTCCAGAGAGTGCCAATGACTTAACCGTGGTTTCGTGAAACGCTTCAAAAATGGCTGGGTTTTCACGAGACAAAACATAATGGTCGTTATGTTTACGATAATAGCCAGTCACTTCAAAGGTATTGCTCTCACCATACACTTGCTTGTGGTTAAGCATGAAAAGCTTGGTTTCAAGATCTTCGGTTTCGTTAAAATTAAATGGCGTGTAAAGGTTTGGCCAACCAAAAAACTTCTCTTGGCGTCCGAACATTAAATCAGTTTGCGAGGTATCGCTTGCAATTTGAACGCGTGCTGAGGCACGTTCAAAGTCGTGGTCGCCATTATCAATTGAGCCATCACTTTTTGAGTGCGAGTATTCACCCTCAAAGCCTAATCGCCAATCTGGTTTACTATCCAGCTTTTGGCTATGGGCAGCATGAATGCTTTGTAAATTAAAGCCATTCGTACCTGTGCCAAGTGAAACGCTGCCAGTGCTTGTGATAGGGCGCCAGCCAAATGAAACTGTGCCAACCGAGCTATTCATACCATAAAGGGCATTATCAGCACCTGTAAGCACTGAAGGGCCTGTTAGCATTTGTGGTGCAATCGGAATTTCAGCAAAGTAGTGACCAGATTGCGGGTCGAATAATGTACTGCTACCAACACGAAAGCCAGTATTTTCGAAAATACCACCGCGAATGGTGACATCAGCTTGTGCTTCAGCCATATTGCGCGATTGTAAATCGACACGTGGGTCATATTCTAAGTTTGATACCGGCGCATCAAAGGTACCAACAGGCTCTTTATTTGCGGTTGCAGAAACTTCAACGGTGATTTGTTCAATATTGTTGGTGTCTTCTGCTAGTACTGAGCAAGTGACGAATAATGCGGGAAGTGTAAGCTGTACTGCGCGTACCATCTAAAACTCTCTATTATTTTGATTAACTCGTTGCAGTGGCCGTTAAGAGCGCACTGGAAATTGCAGGTATTGTATCTGAATCACTGAGTTATACCACTCCAACCAGATTTCAACAGGCAATAAAAAACCGCGCTAATTGCGCGGTCTTTTAACTAAAATAGTGTTTAGTCTTGATTAATAGATTGCGGTGGAAAGTTACTTAGAATGTTAGCAACAGTCTCTTTGATAACTTCAGTGCGCTTTTCAGGTGATTGGTTCTTTTGCAAACGACCTTCTTTCGCACCACGCCAAACTAATTGGTTAGAAGCACGGTCTACCACGTCTAGAATTAACGTACCCACTTCGTATTCGCGAGCAGTTGTTTGCGTGTTGTAACCCATACCCCAGTAATTCCAGCGTGCACCGTAACCCACGTTGAAGGTATCTACATCAATTTTTGTATCAACTGAGGCATGATAGTTAATTAGTACATCTGCTTGCGCTAAATCAACTAGCTTCATACCGCTTTTTTCAAGTTCAGCATTAACGGCTTCACGAACGCGTTTTTCCATTAAAGGGCTAATTTGGTAGTTCGCTACGTTTTTAGTCAAGCTGGCATTAGGTACCCAAGAGAAGGTTTTATAATTACTAAAATCTGCTGATTTGTCGTAATCCCAATCAGGCGTTTTAGCACAAGCCGCTAAAAATAATACAGCCGTCGCGATTAATAGGTTCTTCATATTGTTTGCTCCTTGGCAAAATTTCCACTACTTGATTGATAACATAACACAAATAATACTCAACTGAATGATTATTTAAAAACTATGGCACATTTACAAAAAAGTACTGTAATAGTTTGTAATTAAGCACTGTGTTCCACTTCTATCCAGTCTTTTTCATCGACCCAGTTTTGTGCGCCATCTTTAACAGTGCGAATAGGGACGATGTAATCACAGCTAACTTGTGGTTTAACTGAGGCAAAAATCGGCACAAAGCCAAAGCTAAGCGCGGTTTCGATAATTGCTTTTTGGTTTTGTGGGTCGATATCGGCTGCTTCATCGATATAAATCGGAATACGATACAAGTTTTGTTCTTGATCACTTAATAAGTAACGAATAAACAGCATACCGCAAAGTAACTTAATGGTAATACGCGTACCGTTAGAACCGGCTGAATCGATTTTTTCGAAGTGCTCAGTTTCACCAGCACGGTTTACGACTTCAAAACGAATATCGAATAAGTCGGTCAGTGTTAAACCAGCTTTTTCAGAGGCAAGCTTAATCAAATGATCTTTCGCTTCGTTTACTGCAGATTCGCTATAAGGCTCTTGGCTTAATAGGTCTAGGGTATCGCCTTGCTCAAACTGATTTGAGGTACTAATAATGGTATCAATGCTATCAACCAACACCTTGCGAGGAATAACATTAATTTTAAATGCTTGAAGGTTAGAGATACGGTGCTGACTAATGCCTTTATTAAAGCTGTTCATTTCGCGGCGTAGGCGGTCTAAGTCTTCGCGCAAGCCTTTAATGGTGGCGGCTACTTCAGTTAACGCAACTCTGCCTTGACGTTCAACCGCATCGCGCTCGTTATCAATGTTATGAAACGCGCTAATAAGCTTTTCGTATTTAGTAAACTCATCATTTTCGTTATCAAATTTAGTAATACCTGCATTGTAAATATGCAGGTAGGTGTTACGTACGTTGATATCAAAGTTACGTAACTCTTGGCAGTCTTTATTGAAGTGGTGAATGAGGTCACTTAAGTTATCAAAATCAATACTGATTTCAATCATGTACGGAGTGACTTTTCCTGAGTAAACATCAAGGGTGTGATCGATACGTTCAGATTTAACTTGGCGTAAACGGTCAGCTTGGCGCGCGAGCAAATCTTTTTTCGACTTGATAATTGAGCGACGATCGCTGATTGAGCCACTATTTTTTTGAATGTCTTGCAGGTAGTCGTCAACTTGTTCGCGTTCTGCATTTAACTGCTCTTTTAGCAGAGTTTGTGCATCGACAGATTGCTGCATAACTTCAAATTGTTCAAAGCGTTTTAATGCTTCTTCTGAGGCCATTAGCTCATCATACAAGGCATCTTTTTCTTTTTGCTTTTCGGCGACATTTGCGGCGACTTCGCGCTGTTGTTTAAACTCTTTCAGTGAGTTTTCAAGAGCAGCAAGTTGCGCAGTTAATTGCTCTTTATTTTCGCCAGTTTGCATTTGCACTGGGCTTAGCTTTTTGAGTTTGATGCTTGCACCAGGGAGTGTCAGTACACCGCCTTTCACATTTGCCGATAATTGCTCTAAAAACTCACCAAAAGCATCTTCGTCTGTGATATCAACATCACCATTGCTGGTGGTGGCAAACGATAAGATATCTGGGTTTAGAATACGCGAAATTTCTTCAACTTCTTTTAAAGACAAATCTTCACGCATACGGGTGAATAAATTGAACTCAAGGTTCTTCAGCTGTAATTTTAAGCTCTTAATTTGCTTTTGTGTTTCGCTAATACGGTAATCAAGCGTGTGTAAGCTTTGACCTTGGGCACTGCTTAATGAATGCGATAGCGATTCATAATCTTGTTTAAGCTGCGTAAGGCTTACTTTTAGGGTGGCTTTATTAACCAATTCAAACTCAGATTTAAGCGCTCGATAGTCTAAAAACCATTGTTCAATTTGAGTTTGTTTACGTTCAATATCACGGGATTGCTGAATATACAGCTGCTGCTTTTGTTCGAACTCGTGCTTTTCGTGTTCGATATCTTCAAGGGCAATATTTAGCTCAGAGAGTTGCTCTTGTTGATAGGTTTCAAAGTCAATCAGTGCTTGGTCAATTTTTGGCGCATAGGCAGCAAGCTTACCTTTTAAAACCGTTTGGTTTTCAAGCATAGATTCAAGAGCTGCGATTGGCTCTTGCATTGACTCAAGGGCTTTTAATTCACGTTTAGCGCGATTCACTTTATCAAATGAACGTCGCCATACCTCATAAAAATCAACTCGTGAGTTTGACATATGGCGCTCAAATACGCGTAACATAAAGCGTTTAACATCGCTGGCACCTAACTTATGCAAGTTAAGGATACGGCGGAAAATTTCTTTGTAAATCGCTGAGTCTTGCACGTTATTGAGGGGGATCATCTTTAAGTTGATATCGCCATCAAATGGGGTTGCACCGCCAGTGAGTAGGGCGTTTAGCTCTTGCGCTTTTAATTCAATTGGATTAAAACCTTGCTCTTTTAAGTGATTAAAAAGCCTGGTGAATTTTACAATGGTTTTGCCTTGCGTGTAGTGTTCAAGGTTCAACTTACCTTGGTAGCAAAAAAACTGATGCGCGTAACCAGCAATTTTACCAAGGCCAGCAACACCAATCACCACAGGGCCATTAGGTAGGTCAGCTTCAAGCAAAATATAGGATTGGTCTGACGAAAAGTAGAATTTTCGGGTTTCGTCTAAATCATGGCCATCCCATTCTGTTAAACGCAAATCATTAATCAGTGGAAATTGCAGGGCATTAATTACCGAGCTTTTACCGGTATTATTCGGTGCACAAATAGAGCTACTTTTATCCAACGGGATCACGCATTTTGCATAGCCAGCGGTATTTAAAAGCGCAAGTTTGCTGAGTCCGTATAGGCTTTGGCTTTGCATTATTCGTCATCTCCTAGGTAGGTTTCTTCGTTTACTTCCATTAATGCATCGATATAACGATAAATAGGTGCTTGCAGCATAAAGCCGTTTTCTACTTCGCGAGCCAGACCTAAACGCACCATACGCAGGTAGACGTCTTTGCGTAAATCTGAGCCTGAGAAAATTTCTAATTGATCAAACAAATGCTTGTTGATTTGCACTAAGGTTTGCATTAGTTCAAGGTCGTTTACTTCGTCAAACAAGGCACGCATTGGATCTTTACCAGTATTGGCATAGTGCTCAATCAAGATGTAGATAGTCAGTGCGATGGCTCGCGAAATTTTCCCCATATTTGGGGTGCTTTCGTCGCTACCAAAATAGTAAAAGCCACGGCTATCGTGTTGTAGGTCATGGCCAAGGGCGTTAAATAACGCGCGATATGCATCAATGTGTTGATCAAGCTCTTGCCACATCAGCGTGTCTTGTTCGCTAATGTGGTAGCCTGATGTGAGCTTTTTATTAATAGCTTGCAGATGCGTTAAATCATCTAAATTAATATCTGTCATGGTTATTGCTCTGTTGCTTTTTTATCGTCAGCAATCGATGAGTTAAATGGATAAAGAGAGAAGTGTTGCTGGGCAATTTTTATTTTTACTTTCTCTTGGCTTTGGCTGATTTCAAGGTCGCCATCGCTAATCAATTTTTGATATAAGAACAGCATTTCGTCAGCTTCTAAATCTGGGTAGCTTTCATCTAAGAAACTAAGCAGTGGCTGAGCTTTTTTGCTGGCTTTTTTAAAGCGTTTTCTAAATTGTGTTTTAACGTCGTTGTAATCAGGGATATGCGGGCTTTGATAGGCGGGCACATCATCATGTTCAGGAAGCTGATATTCATCGTGCTCAAAGTCAACTAAGCCTGCCATATAAGCCACGATATGACGTTGCTGACCAAGTGAAAAGCGTTGTGCGTCTGAAACAAAGTTAGGCTGTACTGCACTTAACATGTTATCGACGCCATTTTTACGCACTAAACCAAGCACTTTAGCCGCTTGGCGAGTAATTAAGTTGTTGCGGCGTAACTCTTCACGTAACGGCATCAGCATATCGGCGCTTTTACGTAAACTTTCACGGCCAACTAAATGCATTTCTAGAATACGAGTACGTAATTGTTCAAGCATGCGCTTGTCTTGATATGATTTACCAAGGCGGTCAATTTGCTCTATTTGCGCGCTAATTTGCGCTTCGATGGTATTAAAGCAAGCGTGGAAGTCACCTCGAATATCAACCATTTCCAGCATAGGCTCGATGTATTCATCGAACGCTTCAATTACAGCCTGATAGCGTTTTTGCAGTGATTGCACCGCGTTGTCTGCTTTTGCTTGCTCAACAATATTTAAAATTGCGTTTTCATTGTGGGCAAACAATTTCATTATTTTGCGTACCCGATCATCCATAATGCGGCTAAAACGGCGAAGCTCGTCGTAATCTTCAATTTCACCCGCTTTAGCAAGGCGATTGCCAAGGCGAGCTAAGTCATCAACGAGCACGCTAATCTCTTGAGCAAGACCTAAGTGCTCTTCTTGTAGCAAGAAAGTCGCAAAATCGGCGATCGCGCGGTTTATTTCTAACTGTGATGATTTTGCCAGTGAAATGATAATATCTTGATTCAATAAACGATTTGTTTCTTTATAAATGCGTTCGTTTGACCATGAAGGCTGCTTTTGTTTTATCGCATTTTGTACGTCTTTCAAGCTGAAATCAGCCATCTTAAAACGTTTAAATAACAGTTCTAACACCCCCCAATGTTCAGTAAGGGTATTTAATAACTTTTTAGCTGGGATCATAAGGCTCCAGTAAATTCAGACTTTGGTGTTGGCGATTAGTAGTAAATTATGTAATTGAGAATAGTTTTATGCTTTCTATGCTGCTAGAATCCGCGCCGAAACACTCGACTTACAATTTTTACATTATTATAAAGGTTGTTCAAACACCATGGTAACCCCACTTATCCTAACCCTGATAGCGGTGGCATTTTTGCTTATCGTTATAGAGGATATTATCCATGTAAACAAGGCCAAAACGACGCTTTTTTTTGGCACTTTATGCTGGATTATCTTATTTATCTCTCCAATTCATGGGCTAAGCCCAGAAACCATACAACATCAACTGGATCACAACATATTAGAAATCGCGACTTTGTGGCTGTTTTTAATGGCTGCAATGACCTTTGTAGCGTATTTAAACTCTAAAGGTTTTATCCAGAATATTGTTCATAAAATTATGCCAAATCAAATCAGTGAACGAAAGCTGATGTTTCTGATTGGTGGGTTTGCATTTTTATTTTCATCTATTTCAGACAACATAACGGCAACTTTAATCTCGCTTGCGGTGGTGATGTCACTTAAGTTAGATCCTAAAAAATTAATAAAGTATGCGACCTTAATTGTATTTAGTGTTAACTCGGGTGGGGTGTCGTTGATCACCGGTGATGTTACAACCCTGATGATTTTCTTAGACGAAAAAGTCACCATTGCTAATCTACTATTATTAATTGCCCCTGCACTGACAAGTGTTGCACTGCTGGCGGCAATGTTGTCGGTGGGTATGTCGGGTAATGTTGTGTTTGAAAAACAAGCTGCCCGTCGCATCGAAAAAACAGATATTACCATTGCGGTTATCTTCTTCTCGACGATTATTGCCACGTTAACTTTGAGTGTGCTTTATAGTGTGCCGCCGCTGTTAACCTTTTTATTTGGTTTATCACTTATGTTTTTGGTTGCGCAATTTTTAATGCGCAAAAAAGACGTAAACAAAAAAATCATCGATTATATTCGTGAAATTGAATACGACACCTTATTGTTCTTCGTCGGGGTATTATTACTCGTTGGTGCATTAAAAGAAGTCGGTATGCTTGCTAAATTTACTCACTTATATGAGTTGATGGCACCGGAATATGCCAACTACCTGATGGGGCTATTATCAGCGGCGGTAGATAACGTACCTCTAACTGCAGCACTTTTAAAAGCTGATATTGTGATGAGCCCTCAGCAATGGCTGTCGTTTACTTACGCAACTGGGGTCGGTGGCTCAATGCTTATAATCGGCTCTGCGGCAGGTATTATTGCCATGAGTAAGGTAAAAGCACTAACCTTTATGAGCTATCTTAAAATGTCGGTTTATTTATTAATTGCTTATACCGTTGGTTATTACGGTTCGCACTTAGCGGGCAGTTTAATTTCATAAAACAACTTGACAGCTAGACGTCTAAACGTTAACTTTCGAAGCCTGCTTTTAACAGCAGGCTTTGTTATTTTAACCAGGTGTTAACTTAACATTCAGAAGAGGTGCGATACTTAGGTAATTAATGTGAGGTGACGAACGCCGATGACCATTAATGAGGGAAGTACTCGCCGAGAAAATTAATCGGACGTCACGGTTATTTTTCGGTTTATGGGGCTGAATCCTCAAAACTGTCACCAAACTAGGTGGAGAGCTTCTGGCATGGACTACTCTTTATTTTCAAAGCACCCCCTTGCCGAGTTCTTCTTGATTTACTGTGGATAGTTTTCCACAAAAGGAGACGACATGAATACCCAATTAGCCGCCAACACAAAATCAGATTACGTTGTTGCAAAATTTGGTGGCACCAGTGTAGCTAACTTTGATGCTATGAGCCGCTGTGCAGAAATCGTTTGTGCTGATAATCAAGTACGTATAGTTGCTGTGAGTGCCAGTGCTGGCGTGACCAATCATTTAGTTGCATTGTGTAAAGCTGATTTGAGTGCGGCTGAGCGTGACGAGCACATTACTGGCGTAGTCGCCATTCAAGAAGCAATCTTGGCAGAGCTGTCACTGGATGCTGATTTAGCACATGGCTTTAATGAAACACTTAAGGCTTTTCAAAAGCTAGCATCAGACGGGGCTAAGTCTGTAGCTGAGCAAGATGAACTACTGAGCTTTGGCGAGCGTTTATCATCGTATTTATTCACTCAAGTATTACGCGGGCAGGGTCTTGATGCGGTGCGTTTTGATGTACGTAAGGTACTGAAAACAGATAGCCAATTTGCTAAAGCTACCCCAAATGTTGCAGCAACCGCTGCAGCAGCTAAAGAGCATTTAGTGCCGCTACTTGATGACCATGTTGTGGTAACTCAAGGTTTTATTGGTAGCAATGAGCACAATCAAACAACGACCTTAGGCCGTGGTGGTTCAGATTACAGTGCTGCATTACTCGCTGAAGCAATTAACGCAAAAAGCGTGCATATTTGGACCGATGTTGTGGGTATTTTCAGTACAGATCCGCGTTTATGCGCTAAAGCAAGCCCAATTGCACGCTTAAGCTTTGATGAAGCGGCAGAAATGGCCACGTTTGGAGCAAAAGTACTGCATCCTGCTACTATTTTACCGGCAAGCCGTAGCCACATTAGTGTGTTTGTTGGTTCAAGCCGTGAGCCGCAATTAGGTGGTACATGGATTGAAAAAGAAAAGTCTCAGCAACCAGGTATTCGTGCGGTAACACAGCGTAAAAACCAAATTCTGTTAACGGTTAAAAGCCCAGAAATGCTCCTAGCGAGTGGTTTCTTAGCGCGTGTATTCACTATTTTAAGTGAGTTTAATATTTCGGTTGATTTGGTTACTACCTCCGAGATCAGTGTTGCAATCACTTTAGATAACGCGCCAAATGCATCACGCCCTGAGCTTGATCAAGCTTGTTTAGATAAGCTTTCTGAGTTTTGTCATGTGTCGGTTGAAAATAACTTAACGCTGGTGGCTCTAATTGGTTCTGAAATTCAATTACGTCAGCAAGAAATGAACTTGATGCAGGTATTGAGCGATTTTAATATTCGTTTAATTTGCCACGGTGCAAGTAAACATAACCTGTGCTTCTTAGTTGAGCAAAGCGAGTCAGATGAAGTCGTGCAGGCTATTCACAGCCGACTATTAGAAAGCCAAGTCGCGGCGTAAGTCATTAAAGTTAATAAAAGAGCACTGCCAGTCAGTGCTTTTTTGTGCCACAACACTTATATCAAAACCTTCAATAGAGTTACTACTCGCGCTGAAATTATGTTTGCTCAATTCTTCAAATACATTAGGGGCAAGTAGTTTCGCAATCGGCTGTGCACTTGCTTTGGCAAGCGCTTCTTTTAATGTCCAAATTCTAAAAAAGCACTGTGCCTGTTCATCGGGAGCGTCAAAACGGCTAATTAAGTCAACTTCATCTTGATGATAAAAATGCTTTGCGAGTTTGATAAAAGGGCGAGGTTTACTGCTTTGTTCAATATCAAAACCAAATAGCTGCTGTTTTGGGTTAAGAGCAGCGCCAATTAAACCATTTGAATGTGATAAACAAGCCCACACAGGTTCTCTTCGTTTTGTATGTAATTTGAGCTTGCTGTCTTTGTCATCAAACTGGCTTGATATTTCACTGAGCGCTAAATCGTCATGAGGGTAAGCATGTTGATACAAATACTTTAACGTTAGGCGAGTTGCTAAGTACTCTTGCTTGGCACTAGGCACTTTGCGTTTTTCAAGTACGCTTAATTCAAACTCACTGAGTAATTTATCAAGGGGTAAACTTGCAACATCAATACATGTTGCATCCATAAGCATGATTTTCTTGGCCGTTGTTTGGCGTTGTTGCTCGATGATAAGAGTGTTCGAAAAGTAGTGACTGCTCATGGTTTAACGCTTACACGGGGCTTGAATTTAGTTTTGTTTATTTTTACAGCAAATGCACTTTTATAGGCATGAACAAACGCAAATAGTTTACGCAGTTGACTGTAATTATGGTTTAATGACGAAAAATAATAACAGATTTGTAGATGTATGGCACAAGTTCGTGACGGCTTTCAAAGTCGATTAGGTTTCGTTTTAGCAGCTTCTGGCGCGGCGGTAGGTTTAGGTAATATTTGGGGCTTTCCAACACAAGCGGCAAACCATGGCGGCGGTGCATTTTTACTCGTTTACTTCATTGTTATTTTCTTATTAGCGCTTCCAGCTCTTTATACTGAGCTGTATTTAGGCCACCAAGCGCAAGCAAATCCAGTAAAAGCATTATCTAACGCATGGCAAGACACTGCACCTAAAGTGGGCGCTGCAGCTGGCTATATTGGCCTCTTTGGTGCGGTTGTAATGCTGAGCTTTTATTCGATAGTTGCAGGGTGGATGCTCGCTTATGCGCTTGAGCCAGTCGCAAGCTTCTTTGGTTTCATTGAGCTAAGTAACTTTTTACACAGTGACTCCATGGCGCGCAATTTTGTGTTTACGCCACTGATGCTTATTCTTACTGCGAGTATTATTTTAAAAGGTGTTAAATCAGGTATCGAAACTTGGTCACGCCGCTTGATGCCATTATTGCTAGTGTTATTAGTGGCGTTAATTGCTTATATCGCGACCCTAGATGGTGCAATGGATGGTTTTGCAGCTTACTTAGTGCCAGATTTTAGTCAAATTCTTGATGCCAACTTAATTATTGCGGCAATGGGACAAGCGTTCTTTTCGCTGTCGTTAGGTGTTGGTTGTATGATGGTTTACGGCTCGTATTTAAAACCAGATGCCAACCTGCCGAAACTAACTGGAACCGTGGCACTGCTTGATACCGGTGTGGCCTTCTTAGCGGGTTTATTGATTATTCCGGCTATTTTTGTTGCCCAACATAACGGTGTAGAGGTATTTAGCGGCGGTAAATTGGTTGGTGAAGGGCAGTTAATTTTTGCGATTTTACCTGAACTGTTTAGCACAATGGGCCAAGTGGGTTTACTCGTTGGCTTATTATTCTTTGTTTTAATGTCGATTGCCTCAGTGACATCAACCATCTCATCGACCGAAATTCCAGTGGCATTTTTAGTTGAGAATCACACTGTAGAGCGCAAAAAAGCAACCTTATTTGTAACGCTGATCGTGTTTATTGCCTCATCACTGATTATCTTAAACTTTGACTGGTTATTTGGTTTAGTCATTATGGTACTTACACAGTACCAATTACCTTTAATGGGGCTGTTCTATTTCATTACTGTTGGTTGGTTATGGCAGCGTGGTAATAAATTGCATCAAGTATCGAGCGGCCCTCATTATTGGTTTGCCCAGTACATTCGCTTTGTCTGTCCGTTATTAATGACGGCGGTATTTGTGAACGTGGCGTTGTTGAAATAAAAAACTAATACTCACATTTACTCAATCAGACCATCTTAAGTAAAGTCATTTAAAATAAGGATATATTATGAACGAATGGATTGTTTTAAGAGAAAAAATAGAATCAAAGTTTCCAGCTCTGATAGATGTTATTAATAATGAGTCGAATGTTGAGTCATTAAATAAAATTGCAGATTTGGTTGGAAATACTTTACCTCAATCTTTTGTATCAATATATGCAAATTGTAATGGTCAATTCCGCACTAAGGCTGGTTTCGTTTTTGGCCTTTCATTATTAAGTACAGAAAAAATTATTCATGAGTTAAATGTTTGGCGAGAGATTATTGACCAAGGATTAGAAGGGTTAAATGAGAGTTGTTCATCCCTAACACCTAGCGCTATAAAAATTGAATATGCGAATACTAAATGGTTACCTCTACTTGGAGATGGAGGAGGTAATTTTATAGGGGTGGACTTTGATCCAGGCCCGACAGGAACGAAAGGTCAAATTATCAATTTTGGCCGAGACGAAGATGATAAGTGTGTTTTTGCAAAGTCACTTGATGATTTCTTAGTGCTCCTCACTGAATTACTAAATAGCCCTTCGCTTGTTGAAGAGGAAGATGGCAGTTATTCATACAACCATACACACTTCATAGATGCACTCAAAGAGTTATCTCAAAAGTAATGAAACATAATTTTATTAAAATGTCATAAAATCAATAGGTTAATAAAGGGTGGTTAGCTTTGCAAGTGTTTAGAAGAAAAAGGAAGAAGGTTAGCTTTAAATTGCTCAACAGCTTTTTATACAGATTGTTATTTGGTGGTATGTTTGCTTATTATTTAACTGAATTTGCAGAAAAACCATTTTTTATGCAGCTCGGCTTTATAGTTGTATGTTGCATCATTTCTATCATTGTAGATTATTGGATGATAGAGCCAAAAAATTCAGTTGAGGTGTCAATAGACGGTGAAAAGTTACTATTATTAGGTGTTAAAATAGATATTTCCGAAGTAACTGAAATTCTTTACTCACAAACTAAAAGGTTCGAACATACAGTGAGGTTTAGTTATAAAAACCTAACTTACCAAGATTTCGAGCTAGCATCTTCCGATCTAATTGAAGATTTACGATTTTACGACTTTTTGGTTGATCACCAATTACCAGTAAAAATGCTCGATAACAATGAAAGGTTAAACGAGCATTGATGAGCTTAACGCCTGATGAGAAGTATCAAGGCCATTTCTTAAATAACTTCGTTAGTTAATGCTAAGCCTTGGCTTATTTCATTGGCACTTTGTAATGTGGTGCAGGCTATTTCGCTCAGTGCTTCTTGGGTGAAGAAGCCTTGGTGGCCTGTCACTAACACATTTGGAAAACTAATAAGGCGTGAAAAAATATCGTCTTGCATGATTTCTTCACGGTGATCCTTGAAGAATAACTCTGACTCTTGTTCGTACACATCTAGGCCTAGGTGTCCAAGCTTTTTAGACTTAAGCGCTTGAATACATGCTTGGCTATCAAGAAGTGCACCACGAGAGGTGTTAATCAGCATGACACCGTCTTTCATTTTCTCAAATGCGCTAGCATCAATTAAATGATGGGTGTGCTCGTTGAGCGGGCAGTGCAATGAGATGACATCACTTTGGGTGAGCAATGTGTCTAAATCGCACAGGGTATAAGGGCCTTCACCAGCCATTGGGTCGCAAACGAGTACCTTAGCACCAAAGCCATTTAAGATATTAACCAGCGCTAAACCGATTTTGCCACAGCCGATAATCCCAATCGTTTTTTTAAACAGATTAAAACCAAGTAAACCGTTTAAATCAAAGTTACCTTCACGCACGCGGTTAAAGGCTTTATGGGTTTTTCGGTTGAGCGTTAGCATAAGGGCAATACAATGCTCTGCTACTGCTTCTGGGCTATATGCAGGCACGCGGCAAACCTTGATGTTATGTTCTTTGGCAGCATCAAGGTCAACATTATTAAAGCCAGCACAACGTAATAAGATAGCCTTTATACCGGCAGCCGCCATATCTGCAATGACGTGTTTGTCGACCGTATCGTTTACAAACACGCATACAGCATCAAAACCTTGGCAGAGGGGCGTGGTATTGCTGTTCAAGGATTGTTCAAAATAACTGAGCGAAACAGACTCAGTGTATTCAGTTAGATTCCTTTCAAAAAACGGTTGCTCATACTTTTGCGCACTGAATAAGGCCAGTTTCATCATTTAAATTACTCTCTATCACCATTTTGAGGGTTTCGGGCTTGGTGCGCGGGGCATATCGCGCAACGAGTTGACCCTCTGAGTTTATAAGAAATTTGGTGAAATTCCATTTAATTGCGCGGTTTTGCGCAATTCCTCGAGTATGGCACTTTAAATAATTAAATAACGGGTGGGCGTCTGGGCCGTTGACTAACACCTTGTTAAAAATGGGAAAGCTGACATCAAAGTGTTGCTGATAAAAGGCTTTAAGTTCATTGCCATCTAGAGGTTCATTGTGGCCAAATTGATTACAGGCAAAACCGAGTACGGTAAATCCTTGCTGTTTATATTCTTGATAGAGTTTTTCAAGGCTTGCCATTTGCACTGAAAAATTACATTTGCTGGCAATATTGACAATAAGTGCTGTTTTTCCTTGTAGCGATTCAAGGCTGAAGTTTTCACCAGATGCAAGCTGGGCATTGAAACGATATATACTATCCATGTTTTACCTGTGTGTTTTTTAACGGTTTAAATGAACTTTTTTTCATTCGCTTTTTAGTTATTCGGTTGAGATAATGAAATTGTTACTAATTTATCACTCAAATAGGTCAGTTTTATGTCAATGAAAGTCGCCTTCATCGGATTAGGTGTAATGGGTTACCCAATGGCGGGTCACCTTGCCAACGCAGGTCACAACGTGACAGTTTACAACCGCACAACGGCTAAAGCGCAAAAGTGGGTTTCTGAGTATCAAGGTGAATACGCTGAAACACCAAGTGAAGCAGCAAAAGGGGCTGATATCGTTTTCATGTGCGTAGGTAATGATGATGATTTACGTTCAGTTGTTTATGGCGAACAGGGTGTGCTGGCAAGCATGCATGAGGCCAGCTATTTAGTTGACCACACTACAACGTCAGCTGAAGTGGCACGTGAAGTGGCTGCTCAAGCGAAACTACAAGGCATTGCATTTTTAGATGCGCCGGTTTCTGGCGGTCAAGCTGGGGCAGAAAATGGTGTATTAACCGTGATGGTTGGTGGCGACGAAGCTGATTTTAATGTTGTTCAACCTGTTATGGCTGCTTTTAGCCGTTTTAGCCAATTATTAGGTGAAGTAGGCTCTGGTCAACTGTGTAAAATGGTAAATCAAATTTGTATTGCGGGTGTGGTACAAGGCTTGGCTGAGGGGTTACACTTTGCAAAACAAGCTGGCCTTGATGGTGAAAAAGTAATTGAAACCATCTCTAAAGGCGCTGCAGGCTCATGGCAGATGGAAAACCGCTACAAAACAATGTGGGCTGGCGAATACGAATTTGGTTTTGCTGTTGATTGGATGCGTAAAGATTTAGGCATCGCTTTGGATGAGGCAAAGGCCAACGGCGCAACTTTGCCGATGACGGCAACAGTTGATCAATATTATGCCGATGTACAAGCCTTAGGTGGCGGTCGGTACGACACATCTAGTTTATTAGCGCGTATCGAAGCGTTACATAAAAAGTAATATCCATAAAAAACGCGACAATGATTGTCGCGTTTTTTATTACATGCTTTGTGCGTAATTGTACAACGCTTTTAATATATGCAGATTTTTCTCGTTATCATCATTTTCATGAGCCAGATTCTCAAGAGTGATCATGAAATCTTGGCCACTGATCGACGGGCTATCTTCACCGTGCATTAGCTTGTTTTGGCAATACTGGCGCCATTTTGCCAGTTCATCTTGGCTTAGTGTGTGTGGCCAATTTCGAGCGCGATATCTAAATAACAAGGTAGCAAACTTTTTATCATCAAAATCTAGCTGCATTGTGGCTAATTGCTCAGGGCTTGCATCTCGAATAATGGCAAATTTAGCTTTATCTGCATGGCTGGTAAAACCATCATAAAGTTGATAGTCAGGGTTGGTGGTTTCGCCGTAATCACGTTGCTCGTTAAACACTTCGGTCACTTTGTCGCGAAGTTCTGTGTTGGCTTTTAAAATAGCGAGATTTTGTAAGCATTTATCGCGATCAATACCTAATCGGGCTGCGTTCTCTGGCAACAAGGTTTTTGCTGGTGCAAGAATAGGGCATTTATTTAAATGCACGAGTTTTAAGCCTACCGGTGCTTCGTCTTCGCCAAGGTCGCTGTGTTTTGTATAAAGGCGCGTGCGTAGCTCTTCAATAGATAAATCTAATAGCACTTGCGGATCTTCAGTTAAATTAAAGCAAATAATGGCGTTTTTATTGACTGGGTGAAAGCTCATTGGTGCAATCCAGCTGGTGCAGCCTTGGCTTGCCGGAATTCGTGACGAGGTGTGCACCAATGGTGTCATATTAAATACATCAACTAAATCAGCCAATGCTTTTTTAGAACGTAAGCTAAAGAAAAACTGATACAGCTTAGGTTGTTTTTCTTTTATTAATTTTGCCAGTGCAATAGTCGCTGTTACATCACTTAATGCATCGTGAGCGGCTGCATGTTCAATGCCATTGGCAACGGTTAAGTGCTCGAGCTTAAAGCTCGGCGTACCGTCTTCTTTGAGTGGCCATTCAATACCTTCTGGACGCAGTGCATAACAGGCACGCACTAAATCAATAATATCCCAGCGGCTATTATTGTTTTTATATTCACGCTCGTAAGGGTCATAAAAATTACGGTATAAGCTGTAACGTGTGACTTCATCATCAAAACGGATACTGTTATAGCCCGCAACACAGGTGTTAGGTTGGCTAAATTCAGCATGGATCTTTGCCATAAACTCAGCTTCAACTAAGCCTTTTTGCATTGCAACTTGCGGGGTAATACCCGTTATTAAACACGCCTCAGGGTGCGGCAAGTAATCGGCTGCAGGCTTGCAATATTCAATTAACGGCTCACCAATAATATTCAAATCGAGATCGGTACGAATACCTGCAAATTGACTTGGGCGGTCCTTTTGCGGGCTTGCGCCAAATGTTTCGTAGTCGTGCCAATAAATTGTTGGTTGCTGTTGTTCTGGATATGCCATGCATTAAACCTTGCTAAGCGTAGGGCCGCTTTGACTTATTTTTGAATTGACAGAATTATGGCATAGAGACTTGTTAGTTTATAGAGTTAAAGGTGTTGATGCTGTTTAGTGGTCGTTTTATATACCTGTGCGGTATAAAAAATAGCCTAACGGCTAGTTTTTATGCTTATATAGGGTCTAGTCGTTAGTTTTTACCTAAATTTTTATTGTAGTGGCTCGGTATTTGCTAACGAAAGCTATCTTTAACAATGAAGGAACAAAAAAATGACTTTATCAGCTTTATTACTATCTACTTTAGCATTCGACGCAGCACCAGCTCCTAGCTTTGATACAACAAAACTTCAAGGCTCTGGTGGAATCGTAATTTTAGTACCGCCAAAAAAGAAAAACTTACAAGGCTCTGCTGGAATTGTGATCTTGGTACCAAAAAAGAAAGAAAACTAAGCACTTACAGAATAAAGCCAGCTCAAATGCTGGTTTTTTTTTATATATAGCATTATGCTTAGGCGTGTCTTTTTTAGGATACGCCATGCAATACCTTACAGATTTATACAATGAGTTTTTAGTCGCAACCTCTGCTCATAAAGTGTTTTCTACTCAAGTTATCATAGCGCTTTGTTATACAGTCGCACTGATACATTCATTCTACAGAGCATTCAAACATCGAGAGCTATTTAGCGACTTTTTGTCTATTGCCGTTGTTGCATCAAAATACTTAGTCACTTCTCTTCTTATGGAAAAGGTTTTACTTTATATTTCGGAGGGAGGAAACGGCGCGTTTGCACAGAATATTTACCTCGCATTGGCGGGTTTCAATGTTTTGAGTATGGTTATCTTATATAAATTACATACAAAATTTAGTTATACATTTGGGGAGTTGTTTTTTTGTATAATAAAACTGACGATACTTTTAGCTATAGCGCATTTTATTTTGTGGTTTAAGCTCGTCGTATTGTTTGTCCAAGCTGAACACGCCTACATACACTACATGTATAGTTTTATTGTGCTCTACATTAGTATTGTCCTTGCTGTTGTAATGTTGTTTCCGGGTCTTTTGAAAACCAAATTGAAACTATTACTTAGTCCAAGCTGGCCTTTTGGAACAAAAAGTTAACATGAATTTATGATGTTTTTCAGTCCTATAACTTCATTTATAATGCTTTTTCCTGATGTATTGCGAACCAAGTTTGGGTGTATAGTAACATTTAGTTTACCGAGGGATCGTAATGCTTGAACTAATTTACATAGCCATTGCCGTTTTAGCCATCTTGCTTGTTGCAAGTACATGGTTGATTGCGCGCAAAAATATCTTTGAAGATCAAATCAGATCTAAATCAGTTGAGGTAGTTTGGTGCACGTTACAAGCTGAGCATGAAACAGATATCAGCAAAGCAATTAAACTATTTAATAAAGCTGAACAGTTAAAGAGTGAAATTGCCACCTTAATGGGTAATTCACCGCAAGCTGCAGACTTTAAGTTAGCAGAGCCTGTTGGGCTTGATAGTAATGAAATAAAAGAGTTATCGCTTGGGGAGCTGCAGCGCTACTACGATAAACAAAATAATATATCCGATATCTACGATAAAATGTACAAAGGTAAGAATTAGTAAAAAGCCAGGTTATTTAACCTGGCTTTGTATTTTGAGCTCATTTTTTATTTGTTTTAGCTGAATATCTGCAAGCTGACTAAGGGCTTCATGAGTGTGGTTATCACCTTTAATTAGCCCCGCCATAGAAAGCTTTTTTATACTCTTAATAATACCGTTACTTACTGCTTGTAGTAACGCCCCATCAAGTGTCACTGTGGTTTGTTCGCTACCATTAAGTAGTGAATCAAAGCTAACTTCAGAAGCTTTAGCCACGTTATCAATTAGTTCATAAGGCACTGCAGCAATTTCAATACTTTGCTCGCAAAAACCTGATGTTAACGATAAGTGCCTTTCTAATTCAGCATAGTTTTGCACCTTACAAAGCGTACATATGCGCTTAAAAATATCACTCACATGCTGTTGCTCGGTGCTGAGCGTTTGATTAAACATAGCATGTCCTTGCGCTGCTTTTTTGTTTATATTAAACGACTTTTCAGAAGATCTCATTAATAAAGTTAAGGTGTGACCGTTTTTTAGCCCATAAATAATGCTATTTGATGGTATAAGCCAATTCCTACTAATACATTGAAAGGAAAGGTAATGCCCAAAGAACATAACATGGCTAAACCAATGTCTGCATCGGGTATGGCTGCTTTAATCGCGGCAGGGGCTGCTATGTAAGAGGCACTTGCAACTAGGCTTGCTAGTATTACCACAGAGCCTAATTCTAGTTGTAATGCAGTACCAACGCAGACCCCGATTGCACCTAATAAATTTGGTGTTATAAGAGCAAATAATGCTAATCGCCATTGGTGCCATGGAATAGGGCGCAGAGTTTGTGCAGCCATTAAACCCATTTCAAGTAGGAATAGTGCCAGCACAACTTTAAAGCTGTTCGTTAAGAGACTCGTTACTTGGCTCCCTTGTTGCGTCCCGTACATCATGCCAATAATTACACCACCAACTAGCAGAATGACACTTTTGTTAGTAAGTGTTTCATGCCAAAGTGCTTTTAGAGAAAGGTTTTGTCCAGAACCATTACCAAGGCGGCGATACAGTAACAATCCAACAATAATCGCAGGTAACTCAAGCATTACTAAATAAAGTGTGACTTCAGCACCTACATTAAGTGAATTCGATTCAGCATAGGCTAAAGAAACTGCAAATGTACCTGCGCTTACTGAGCCGTAATGGGCAGCAATACTTGCGCTATTAGCAACAGAGAGGTTTAGCAGTTTGTTTAAAATAGGAAACAGCATCAATGGTATTAAGCCACCAAGTAGTAATACAGCGCCCATTTCTGGTAGAAGTTGCCAATGCAAATTGCCATGCAGCACCATACCTCCTTTTAAGCCAATGGTGAGCATTAACAATAGGCTAAGAGTTTCATAGGTCGCTTGCGGAATTTTTAGGTCAGAGCGAAGTAATCCGGCAGTGAGTCCTAAAACAAAAAACATTACAACAATATCAGGCACTTTGTTCTCCTCTTGATTAAAAAGCGCCGCTATTCTAGATAAAAAATCACATAGTAAATAATAAAATAAATGATAATATCCTATAAGTTTTTATCTATGGGTTTGATTTTATGGATTTAAGGCATATTTCTTTTCGTTTACTCGAAGTGTTTATGTGTGTGGTAAAAACACGCTCAATTAGTGAAACAGCAAGGCAATTACATTTAACGCAACCAACGGTATCGCAGCAAATTAAGCGCCTGCAAGAAACAGTCAATGAGCCATTAGTGATGGTTAATCAGCAGCGAATTCATGTTACTGAAGCGGGTTTTGCCTTATTTCAAACTTGTCAGCAGGTGTTTGGTCACTTTGATGACTATCAAGATTATCTTGCTGAGCTTAGAGGTGGTGAGAGAGGGCGCTGTAAAATAGCCATGGTTAACACCGCGCAATATATCTTGCCTAAGTTACTTGGTCCGTATAGTAATTTACACCCTCATGTTGAGTTGCCACTTGAAATAGGTAACCGGGCTGAAGTGCTAGCCCGTTTTGAAAGAGGCGAAGATGATATTTATGTCTTTAGTCATCCACCTTCATTAGAACATGCAAAAGCAGGACGGTTTTTACAAAACCCATTAGTGTTTATTGCACCAACCAACCATGCGCTCGCGAGTCAGACTCAGGTCACATTACAAGACTTAGTATCTGAACGTTTTTTGCTTCGAGAACCTGGCTCTGCCACACGAATGCTGTTCGAAAGTGAACTGCAAAGCAGAGGCTTTGTTTTAAGCAACACAGTACAAATGGCAAGTAACGAAGCTATTCGGGTTGCGGTTGGTTCAGGAATGGGGCTAGGTGTTGTTTCTCGCCACGTATTGCCACCCCATGATACAAGTTTTTGTATGTTAGATGTAAAAGATGTCAATTTAGCTAGTCATTGGTATTTTGTGGTACGCACCGATCGCCATTTATCGCATGCGGCGCGTAGCTTTTTAAAATTTGCTCAGTTGAATTTAGAACAATGTTTAAATAAACAGTGGGTCACTAATGAGCTAAACCTACTCAATGAAAGCTTAAATTAAAGATTCTAACTACCGCATTTAAAATGCCATAGTTACAACTTGATTTCGGCCATTTGACTTGGCTTTGTACAAACCTTTATCGGCTTTTGCGAGCAACTCATTGACATTATTGGTGCCCGATTTATGTGTAATAATACCGACACTGATCGTAAGCTTTAGAGCTTGGTTTTGATAAAAGAAACGATCGTTGTGTATCGCTAAACGAATTCGTTCAGATAGGCTTTCGCCTTGAGTTTGAGTTGTGCTAGGTAGTATGACTGCAAATTCTTCACCACCGATTCTGGCCACCAAATCGTGTTCACGTAGTTGGCTTTTAATCTTTTTTGCAACCCATTTGAGTGCTTCATCTCCTGTTTCGTGACCATATTGGTCATTTACTTTTTTAAAGAAATCGATATCAATCATCAAAGCGCAGAGTTCAGTCAGGTTATGATTAGCTTGTTCTAAGTAGCTGTTACTAATTGTTATAAATGATCTACGGTTTAGTAATCCAGTAAGTGGATCTCGATTTGCTAGATCGTTTAGTACTTGCTCTGATTCTAAAAACATCATTAATGGCCAGATCATGGCGGTTAGAGTGGTAATTATAATATGGCTTATCAGAATGACCGCGAGAATGTGAGTTAAATCAGTATCAATAATGTCTTGATAATCCGAAACTAAAAGCGAAAACTGTAAAAGCATAATCAAAGCATGAATTACAAAGCATAGTTTTAGTAAAGCAAGATGCATGATGCGCTCAACCTGTAGTTTTCTGAGGGCAAAAGCAGCGTAGCTAAAGCATATGGCGATAATGGCCGTGGTGATTATTTGGTTTAACGGGGAGTCATGCACTGGCAGCAATATCAGCATGGATAGAATCACTACAAATGCACAGGCTTTATGATATTTTTTATCTGACTGACTGAACGCATGGATCCCTAAAATTGCAGCTAAAGGCGCTGAAATAATGAGTAAATCAGCCAAGTAATGGGTAATTAAGGGGAAGTCGATAAAAACACGCAGAGATGCGGTGATCTGCGCAAATACGAAAAGTAAACACGAACTACCCCAATATAAATAGCTTGCTTGTTGTCTCAAGAAATATAAAGACAGTAGAAACGCCCCAATAATCACATTCAATAAAATTGAAATGCTGATTATGGTGGGTAAATGCATCATGATTTTCCCTGGATAATCACTCGACTAAAATCAGGTTAATTATTATGTATTAGTTGAATCTTATCAACTAGTACATTGTAACTATAATTTCAGACTTTCTAATGCGGGCTTCAATGTTGGGTAATGGAAGCGGAAATTGTGATTAAGTAATTTATTGGGAAGCACAAATTGACCATGAAGTAGAAGATCTGACATCTCTCCCATCATCAATTTGAGAACCCAACTAGGCATACGCAACATGGCAGGACGCGAAATTACATTCGCAAGTGTTTGACTAAATTCATTATTATCAACGGGGTTTGGCGCGGTGGCATTAATTGGTCCGTGAATCTCTTGATGTGAAAGCACAAAAAGAATGAGTTGGATCATGTCATCTATATGGATCCACGACATCCCTTGACGACCATGACCTAAAGGGCCACCAAAACCAAACTTGAAAGCTGGCAACATTTTACCTAAAGCTCCCCCTTGTTTTGCTAAAACGATGCCTGTACGCAGCAAGCAAACGCGAGTTTGATCACCGTGCGCTTTCGTTGCGGCATGCTCCCAATCACGACAAAGGACATGGCTAAATTCAGGGTAAATATCATTAAAGCTTTCATCGATTGGCTGGTTTTCTTGACGGCCATAAAAACCAATGGCACTGCCAGAAATGAATGTGTGAGGAGGGGACTCACAGCGGCTAATCGCTTTTGAGATTTGTTGGGTAAGATTAATCCGGCTATTAAGTAAAGTGCGCTTTTGCGATTCACTCCAACGTTTATTGACGATTGGCTCTCCTGCAAGATTAATGACAGCATCAATCTCTTCAAAATTGAGTTCATCTAACGACTTAACAGTGTGTACCTGATGAGTCAGTATCACAGCAGCTTGTATCGGATTGCGTGTTAGCACAGTAACCTTGTGGTGATTAAGTAAGAAAGGGCACAAATGTCTACCAATGAGGCCTGTTCCACCTGTTAATAAAATATGCATAGTGCTACCTTAATTAAAATTTGTGTGTATTTTTTATACATAGTGATGGGGCTTTTTGCAAATTTATACGTATAAAGCAGTAATTTAGATTAGTCTTCTAGCCGCGATTGTTGTGTATGTGATAACTATTCTTTGACTCATGCTTAGCGTGATACATTGCTTGGTCAGCGAGTTTAAGTAGATGTTGATGATTTAGGCTGTGATCAGGAGCGAGGGCTACTCCAATACTTAATGAAATATTTAATGTCAGCTGTTCGAGTACAAAAGGATTGTCAAAACGTGCTAATAAATGAGTGATCATCGCATTAACGTATCTGTAATTGGCAATATTATGTGTAATTATGACAAATTCATCTCCTCCATAACGATATACATCATCATCAGCTCTAACTGATGACGTAATTCGTTTTGCGGTTTCAATGAGAATTTGGTCACCAATTAAATGACCATACTCATCATTCAGTTTTTTGAATTTATTGATATCTATAAATATAACGGCCAGCTTACTGTCTTTAGAACAAGTAGAAATGGCTTGCTTTAATGCAGGCTTTAGCTCTGTTCTATTCAAAACACCTGTAAGATGATCATGACTAGCTTGAAAATTTAACTTGCTCGTTCGTTTATAAACAATGTCACTCATGCGTGCAAAACGTTTTAACACAAAGCCAATTTCATCGTTGTAATTAATCGTCAACATTTTAGGTCTTTCGCCTTTTTCTAGTTGTTCAGTGTTTTGAATTAACAACTTAAGAGGTTTAAAAAGCCTTGAATTAATATAAAAAGCACAAAAAACTAACAAGGTCACTATTAATGGTATTTGCAAAGTAACAAACCTAGTTATGAATAGTCTGTTTCTTTGGTAGTCAGCATTTTGCTGTTCTAGCTTGGCACGTTCAATATTTTGAAACAGTAAAATATGCTTGCGGATTTGGTCCATATACTGTTTCCCCTCATTCGTCAAAACAATCGCTTTTGCTTCTTCGATTGCATATGGCGTGTTTTGCATTACAAGTGTGACAGTTAACGCTAACTCCGCTAACTTTTTGTCGACTAGCTCATCTATTACTGCAAGTGTATTTTGTTGTTCGGGGTTACTTAGCGTTAGTCTATTGATGGCTAAAAAATGTTGTTTAACTTGTTCAAGTGCTGCGTAGTAGGGTTCTAAATAGTTCAGATCTTGCGTTAATAAATAACCACGTTGCCCGGTTTCTGCGTTCGTTATTTGATTGTAGAGCTTTTCTGATTCATCGAGCACATCATGAGTATGGATCACTGCCTCAAGCTTAGCCTGACCTTGTTTATCTAATACATAGATAATGAAGGTATTGGCTACCACCACTAAAAAAATGGTAGATAGCAAAAAGATGAATTTAATTCTCAGCGACATTGAAATAGCGACAGCCTAAAATTACTAACCTGTAATGATAAAGTATTGACTGAGGTTGAGTATTTTACCAGTTTGAGTTTTGATATATGGATTCGAAATTTTAGCTAATTCATTAATGTGAGCTTAACAAATTGGTGCAGATTGTGTTTATTTTTGGTATTTTGGTCCCGATAATAAGTAAAAAATGTATTTAAGGAACTATTATGCATAAGGGATTAATTGCAGGTGCTGCAGTTTTTAGTATGTTCAGTGCATACTCTCTTCAAGCTGCAACAGTCGAAAGGGTAAGTCCATCTAACAAGCCTCAACTTCAAAACCTGTTGTTAATGAATCAGACTCTTCAAAAAAGCCAAATAAAAGGCTCTTATTTTGAAGAAATTACTTCTACTCACCAACACTCTAATAGTGTGTTAAGAAAAAGCTCATCAAATAAAATTCTGCAGCAGTATTACTCTGGTATTCCTATTTGGGGTCAGCAAATTCGTGTTCAAGAGAAGTCACAGCACATGAGTGGCTTTTTTGCGACCGGCATCAATTATGCGCAATTACAATTAAGAGCGAACAATCAATTTGATTTAGATACTGCAGTTAACGCAGTACTTGAAGCTGCTAAATTGTCATTAGACTTGCCATATAAGCTTATAAAATCAGAACGTTATATTTATGTTAAGGATGATAAAGCTCATTACGCATATTTAATTGAACTTGAAATTTTAAATGCCGAACATGAGTCAAAGCCTTCAGCTATCATCAGTGAAAATACTTATGAAGTGTATAAAGCGTGGAATAATATTAAGCACACACAGGCGATGGGTCCTGGGGGGAATGAGAAAGTTGGCCGTTATGAATATGGCGAAGATTATCCTGCCTTTGCAGTTTCTCAAGTAGGAGAAACATGCTTTTTAGAGAATGATAAAGTGAAAACTGTTTCGATGGAGTCAGGCAGTGAGCCATCATCTGCGTTTTCATTCCCGTGTGATCGAAATACTCACAAAGAGGTCAATGGTGCCTATTCGCCTTTAAACGATGCGCATGCATTTGGTACCTCAGTGTTTGATATGTATGAGCAATGGTACAACACGGCGCCCCTGACCTTTAAATTATTACTGCGTGTTCACCAAGGAGATGGATGGGAAAACGCCACCTGGAATGGCTCTGCGATGAGTTTTGGTGATGGTGCTGATAGCTTTTACCCACTAGTATCTTTGGATATTGTATCTCACGAGGTAAGTCATGGTGTAACAGAACAAAATTCTAATTTATTTTATTTTGACCAATCAGGCGGGATAAATGAATCTTTTTCAGACATGGCTGGTGAAACTGCTGAATACTTTGTCAGAGGCACTACAGATTGGTTGTCGGGTGCCGACATCACAAAAAATAGAACTGCATTGCGTTATTTTGAAACGCCGTCAAATGATGGTATTTCAATAGACCATGCATCACAGTTTTATTCTGGCATTGATGTCCATTACAGTAGTGGTGTATTTAACAGAGCATTTTATTTACTTGCAAATAAGCCTGAGTGGGATCCGCGAAAAGCTTTTCAAATTATGCTTTACGCAAACCAAAATTATTGGGTTAATTCAACTGACTTTATCGATGGAGCATGTGGGGCAATAAACAGCGCCATAGATTTAGGTTATGCAGCAAATGATGTTGTTGATGCATTCAATACGGTAGGCGTTGTATGTAATAACATCCAATTCATTGATAATGATAACGATGAAATGGATGACAACTGGGAGCTGTTATACTCACTCGACTCATCAGACCCTACAGATGCAGCAGGTGATCTTGATGAAGATAGATTGAGCAACCTAGAAGAATACAGATTAAATTCGTTGCCAAATAATTCTGATACAGATGACGATGGCCTAACGGACTATCAAGAACATCATGAATATCAAACGAGCTTAACTAATCCAGATTCTGATAACGACAAAATGACAGATGGTTGGGAAGTCAATTTTTCGTTAGATCCACTAGACAGTGCAGATGCACAAAGTGACTTAGATCAAGATAGCTTCACTAACCTAATTGAATTTTTATTAGGTTCAGACCCAACGGATGCTGATTCTACGCCTTCAATTCCTGCAACAATCTCTTTTAACTTTAACGATAATCTTGTTCCTGAAAGTTTTAATTTTACAGATCCTTCTACGTCATGGATAACGTCACAAATAGATGAAAGCTATAGCTTCTCTTTGGCTAATAATGATATTGACGATAGTCAAGCGACTAGTTTTGAATACAGCTTTGTAACAGACCAGACTAAGTATTTAAGTTTCATTTATAAACTTTCTACAGAAGCAGGTTTTGACCATTTGTATGTATACCTAAACGAGCAATTAATTGTTATTGATTCTGGTATTACCGATTGGCGCTCTTTCGAGCAGGTCATTCCTGCAGGCTTAAATACACTTAAATTCGCATATATTAAAGATGGTTCTGTATCATCCGGTTTAGATACTGTCTTCATTGATAACATTTATATCAGTAATGAGTTTGCCGATAATGATGGTGATTCAATACCTGACTCTTGGGAAGTTGTGCACGGCTTAGATCCTTCAAATCCAGATGATGCATTACTAGATAATGATAATGACGGTTTGAGTAATCTAAATGAGTTTTTACATCAGGGAGACCCCAATAACCTTGATACAGATGGAGACCAAATTCCAGACGGCTGGGAATATGAACATGGTCTAAATTTAACAGACTCTACTGATGCCATGCTTGATAGTGATAATGATGGATTTAGCAACTTTACCGAGTTTCAGTTACAAACTGATCCGCAGGATGCAGAGTCATTTCCAGAGCAATTGAATCTAACTAGTTCATTTGAAGATTCTAGACTACCTCAATGGTTTAACCATTCATCAGAGAACAATGCAGATTGGTACATTGATAATAGTTTTGCTAGCGATGGTTCGCAAAGCATTCGCTCCGGTAAAATCTCAGATGGTCAAATGAGCTCATTCAGTGCTACAGGCGTCTTCGCTGAAGCATACCTTGTATTTGACTATAAAATAGAGTCTGAAGAATGTTGCGACTCTTTTATAATGAAAATAAATGGTTCAAACAGTGATATTGAGTGGATCGCTGGGACTAAAGAAGGGTCGGTAATTGTTAAAATCCCCGAAGGTGTTAACGTTATTGAGTTTTCATATTCAAAAGATGGATCAATATCTACTGGAGAGGATGCTGTTTGGCTAGATAATTTTAAGTTTATTGCTAAAACGAGCGATGCTGATACAGATAGTGATGGGCTGCCAGATTTTTGGGAAGTTGAAAATGGGCTTAATTTAACTGATGCTAATGATGCATCTTCTGACTACGATAATGACGCATTAACAGCTCTGCAAGAGTATGGTATTGGAACAGATCCTAGACATTCTGATAGTGATGGAGATGAACTTCCTGACGGTTATGAAGTAAATATACTTATGACCTCACCGATTAATGCAAATGTTACTGGTGCTGATTTAGATGAAGATGGTTATACAGACGTACAAGAGTATTATGCACAAAGCTCACCTTCAGATTACGCTTCAACACCTTCAGCAATAAATAACCTTTTCGAAAGTTTTGAATATGGTGGGTTACCAAACAGCTTTACGGTGTTAGCAGCAAATAATGTTGACTGGATTTCAAGTGATAGTTGGTCTACAAACGGAGTGAATAGCCTTTCTTTCAATCCTAAGTTTGATGGCGAAAATTATACAGAAGTAAATGCAGGTTTTGCTATTGCTGGCTTGTTTGAGCAGGGTTTTATCACAATTGACTATAGAGTTAACAAATATGACCGATTTAATGTTCAACTAAACAACGAAAACATTCAGGTTCAATATAATGAGTCTCGTTTACTAATACCAGTCACTGATGGCTTCAACGTCATTAAATTTAATCTAGTTGATGCTGATTTTTACCGCTATGACCCATTCTTTATTGATAGAGTTATATGGCTTTCAGAGGTTGATACTCGTTTAGATAGCGACAATGACGGCATTCCAGATTTCTGGGAGTATCAATTTGGCTTAAATGTTCTTGACTCATTCGATGCAAGTCAAGATTTAGACAGAGATGGTTTGGCTAACATAACTGAATTTGAAATAGGGTCAAACCCAACCGCTGAAGATACTGATTCAGATGGTGTGGTTGATAGTGAGGATAGTCATCCAGATGATCCAAATTTAGGAGAAAATTTACCACCTGTTTTCTCTGATTTGACAGCTGTGACAATTGAAGGTGTCTATGAAAACACATCTATTCCTAGAAGTCTTTATCCTGAGGTTACTGATAACAATAGAGCAGCAGTTGAGGTATACCCTTTATCTAGAACGCTAGTATATGGCGAGAATCAAGTAACTTGGGTCGCTGAAGATATTGCAGGGAATAGCGCAAGAGCTGTGCAAACATTCTTTGTTACTGATACGACGGCTCCAACCATCCGAAATGATGTCGTCGCTATGAACGGCGAATTTACTGAAGAACAATTGTTTGAAACCTTGCTAGAGCAATTTATTGTCTTTGATAGGGTCTCAGGTATCAAAGAAATAACTGTCGAATCAGGGTTAGATATAGAATTTGAGTCAGGGCGTTACTCTGTAGATATTATCGCAAGCGATAATGCAGGTAATACAGCCTCAGGCACAATAAACCTACATATAAATCCTCGTATTGATATTCAGCCTTATACCCATGCTTATCGAAATGCTCTGCCCGTCGTTGCGCTTAATGTAAGAGGTAAACCGCTATATGATTATTTGGGGTTAAATTTAACTGCTGGAAATTATAGCCATTATGTTGGTGACTACAGTATTGAAGGGATTAAGAATGTAGTCTTCCCAAGTATCGTGGAATCGTCAATCGATTCAATTGAGCTTGAAGTATACGACGGCGGTTATACAGGGGAGTTTAGTAAATCTGAAATAATTCATTTAGATGAAGATGCTCCACGTACTATCAGTGCTACTTATAAACAAAATGGTAAGAAAATGGCAAGTTTGGTCAAAGGGAATAGCGCCGACCTTTCTATTCAAGTATATGGCTTTTCAAATTATGAAAGTTTAGAGCTAAAAGTAACATTATTATCTGCTGAACAAGTCATCAATGAAGTTGACGTGTATATGTATGACACATCAATTTGGAGTGGCTATTTTGGTATTGAAGATACTTGGCAAGGAGACATTACCTTACAGTATGACATTTTACAAAATGGAGAGTCGGTTCTGACTAAAACTGAGACCGTGCCATTAATTAATAATGTTAACTTTGATGATGAAAGTGCGGACACCGATGGTGATAATATCCCTGATATTGTAGAGTGGATAGGCGACAGTGATGGTGATGGGATTGTTGATTTCTTAGATAATTCAGCAAACACCTCGAAAGGGGTACTCGCATCTGACTCTTATGTATATACGAACAATGTTTTCCATATCATCAGAGCAGGTGACGTTATTCGCACTCACAGTGAGCACTTCATAGAAAATATGAATGTCTCTGAAGAGATGTTGCTTGATGCCTTCACGCAGATGAGGGTTGAAGATCCTCATTTCCAATTGAAGAGTGACATGATAAACATCAATGTTGAGCTCGCTCAGCGTACAGAATCAGTAGACCTTGCTTTACCAATGCTCGAAAACGCTTTATTAAGCGATGAGCTACAAGCACGCGTACTAACGTTAAATGGTTGGAAATCGGTAGAGATAATTGCAAGCAGCGAGTTTAGTGCCGAGTGCAGCAATTGTTCAGTGATTAGGATTGAAGATGGTAGTGAGTTTGACTTAGACGGCGTGAAAAATGGTTTTGTTGAGGTTGTCGCAAAACTTGCACAAGAAAGTCTTAATAGCGCACCAACATTGTCTCTTATTATTCCTGAAACGATAGAAGAGCTGCATATTTTCGTTTTAGATGCGTCAGGCACGTCAGATAGCGACGCAGATGAGCTAACGTATCACTGGTCTATTTCAATACCAGAAGTTACTATCGAAAACCAAAATGAAAGTATAGCAATCTTAAAAGTGTCAGAGCTAATAGAGTCAAAGCAAGGGACAATTTCTTTAACCATTAACGATGGTTATGAGGAATTTGTTCATGAACAATCTGTTCTATTCGTGCATGTAAACCAATTGCCAACTCTTGAACTTGCTAGTAGTTATACAGTTAATGAGAATGCAGACGGTGTAATTACCGTTTCTGCGATAGATAAGGAATCACAGTCGTTAACTTACAATTGGACACAAACGCAAGGT
Organism: Pseudoalteromonas sp. PAST1; assembly: GCF_021532515.1. Taxonomy (NCBI): domain Bacteria; kingdom Pseudomonadati; phylum Pseudomonadota; class Gammaproteobacteria; order Alteromonadales; family Pseudoalteromonadaceae; genus Pseudoalteromonas; species Pseudoalteromonas sp. PAST1. The sequence continues at coordinate 65,654 of NZ_JAKGBH010000011.1, forward strand.
CTTCAAGCTGATATTCTTCAATCGAATTCGGCAACGTTAAAATTTAAATCTCCAGCTGTTTCAGAGGATTCATTGCTCAAATTCAAAGTAGCAGTTTCGGATGGGGAAGGAACTACAGAACAATCGATAGAAGTTACTGTTAAAAATGTACCTACTACTAGCAATAGTGATAAAGCTGAATCTAGTAGCGGTGGCGTTTTTGTATTTCTCATTGCTTTGTTACCTTTTGTTTATAGAAGGCGACTATACAGAGATTAAAATAGCGAAAAAAGCCCCTTTTAAAGGGGCTTTTTTAATAGGAGCAAGTCATTATAAATAATTTAAATACAGTCATAAATTATGATTACTACTGTTGTTATTTGAAATTCTTGGTATGCTTATTAAAGCAAAATAAAATTCGTGTAACTAGGGAGCTAGGTTGAACTTTCTGCGCCAATTTCACAACATCGTATCTGATCAAAATACTGACTTCTCAGAGAAAATAACAGAGTTACTAAAATTTGGTCTAGATGTATTTAATCTTGATTTTGCGATAATTAGTCGTGTAGAAAATAATGTTTACACGGTCATACACGTAATTGCTCCAGATGATGCAATTGCTGTTGGTACTCAGTTTGAACTATCGGGTACGTATTGCACCCATACGCTCACAGCGAATAAAGCGATATCTTTTCATCAAGCCTCTAAAAGTACTATTGCAGAGCATCCTTGTTATCTGAATTTCAAACTTGAATCTTATATTGGCGCACCTATTTTTGTAGGTAATAAAGTCTTTGGTACTCTTAACTTTTCTGCACCGCAAGCTTCACCGCCTTTTAATGATGATGCCCATGATTATGTTGAGCTTTTTGCGCAATGGCTTGGAAATGAGTTTGCACGAAATTCAGCATCAAAAAAATTAATAAAAAAGAACTCTATGCTTGCTCAAGTTGAGAAAGTTGCGAAGATTGGTTCATGGGAGTTAGATCTTGCATCAAATCGCCTTTATTGGAGTAAACAAACAAAAGCGATCCATGAGGTGCCAGAAGATTTTACTCCCTTACTTGATAATGCCATAGAATATTACAAAAAAGGGCCAAGTAGGGATGCTATTGAGCTTGCTGTGAAAGAAGCTATTGAAGATGGAAAACAGTGGAATATCGAAATTGAATTGATCACAGCGAAAGGTAAACCTATATGGGTATCCACTTTTGGTGAACCTGAATTCAAAAACGGAAAGTGCGTAAGATTAATAGGTACATTTCAAGATATTACTAAATCGGTATTATTGCGAGAAGAACTTAAAAAGCAAAAGGCAGACGCAGAACGCACCTTAGAAGATCGTAGTATTTTACTTGCAAAAATAAGTCATGAATTACGTACTCCGTTGAATGGTATAACTGGCATGTTGACGACTTTGCTTTATGAGAAATCTGAGCAAAAGCGTGAAGAGAAGTTGAAAGTTGCGCTTCGTAGCGCCGATATATTGCTTAATATTATTAATGAAGTTCTCGATTTTTCGAAAATTAACCATGGAGAGCTGAAACTAGAGCCATGTCATTTCTTGTTAAAGACAATTTTTGTTGACCTTGCTTCGTTATATTTACCGCTATACCAAGAAAAGAACTTAAATTTTGAAGTTGATATTGATATCAGTGATAAGTGCTGGACTTACTGTGATAACACGCGGATCACCCAAATAGTGTCTAACTTGTTAAGCAACGCATTAAAATTTACTGAGCAAGGTGATATTAAATTGCGCGCTGTCGCACAGCAACAAGGTGATGATGTGCTTCTAAATCTGCGGGTAAGTGATAGTGGTGTCGGCATGTCAGAATCTTTTATGAAGTCACTATTCTCACCCTTTACACAAGAAGTAAACAAAGAGCGTAAAAAAGGTGGTACAGGGCTTGGCCTTGCAATAGTTAAGGAACTTATTGACTACATGGGCGGCTCTATTAAAGTTACTAGCGAATACGGCAAAGGAAGTTGTTTTGATATTCAATTAACTTTAAAAAGGGGAGTAGCTCAGACGTCTGACCTTATTACTGCCGCAAATATTGACTTTTCAACCTTGCCATTGTCGATACTCGTTGTTGATGATAACCAAATTAATCGTTTTGTTCTAAAAGCCCATTTAGAAAAGTTAGGTTTAACTGCCGATTATGCATGCGATGGTATTGATGCGATAAATAAGTGCAAACAAAATAACTACAATCTAATATTTATGGATTGTGTAATGCCTGAAATGGATGGTATTGAAGCAACTAGTATTTTAAGAGAAGAGCTAATTTGCCCGGTACATAAAACTTACATAGTTGCTTTGACAGCTAATACTTCAGCCGATGATAAGGCTGCATGTAAGCGAGCTGGTATGGACTTGTTTGTTTCTAAACCTGTTAAAAATACAGCCATAGAACAAGCTATTATTTCAGCAAAAGAGCACTTATTTATGTAATGTTTTTTCTAATTAACCCCACTAAATGGCTCGCGATCAGAGTCCAATAAAAAAGGGTTATCAAATTGATAACCCTTTTTCGTAAGCTTAGTTTGAGATTAAACTAACTTTGCTAATATATCATTAAATGTAGAGCTTGGGCGCATCGCTTTGAATGCTAACTCATCATTTGGTTGGAAGTAACCACCAACACTCATAGCAGGACCTTGTGCATCGTTTAACTCAGCAACGATTTGGTCTTTTTGAGACTCAAGATCAGCAGCAATTTGCGTGAACTGTGCTTTTAATTCCGCGTCATCATTTTGTGCAGCAAGTTCTTGTGCCCAGAATAATGAAAGGAAGAAGTGCGAACCACGGTTATCAATCTCTTTCACTTTACGTGAAGGTGATTTGTTTTCCGCTAGGAAAGTACCTGTCGCTTTATCAAGCGTATCAGCAAGTACTTGCGCTTTCTTATTACCAGCATTAACAGCTAAGTGCTCTAAAGAAGCCGCTAGTGCTAAGAATTCACCTAATGAATCCCAACGTAAGTGGTTTTCTTTTTCGAATTGTTGAACGTGCTTAGGCGCAGAACCACCGGCACCTGTTTCGAATAAACCACCACCATTCATAAGTGGTACGATTGAAAGCATTTTAGCACTTGTACCAAGCTCAAGGATTGGGAATAAATCAGTTAGGTAGTCACGTAGTACGTTACCAGTTACTGAAATAGTGTCTTTACCTTCTTTGATGCGCTCTAAAGAGAATTTAGTTGCTTCAACAGGTGCTAAAATGTGGATTTCAAGACCATCAGTATCGTGGTTTGGCAGATACGCGTTAACTTTTTTGATTAACTCAGCATCGTGTGCACGGTTTTCGTCTAACCAGAAAACTGCTGGCGTGCTCGTTGCGCGAGCGCGGTTAACAGCAAGTTTAACCCAATCTTGAATTGGTGCGTCTTTCACCTGACACATACGCCAGATATCACCTTGCTCAACAGCATGCTCAAGTAAAGTTGTACCAGCTGTGTCAACTACACGGATTGTACCAGCTGCTGCTACTTCGAACGTTTTGTCGTGTGAACCATACTCTTCAGCTTTTTGAGCCATAAGACCAACGTTAGGTACGCTACCCATAGTTGTTGGATCGAATGCACCATTTTCTTTACAGAAATCGATTGTTGCTTGGTAAACACCTGAGTAACAACGATCTGGAATGACAAAGCTCGTGTCTTGTAATTTACCTTCGCTATTCCACATTTGACCGCTAGAACGGATTGCAGCAGGCATTGAAGCATCGATGATCACATCACTTGGTACGTGAAGGTTTGTGATACCACGGTCAGAATCAACCATTGCAATAGCAGGGTTGTTGTCGTATACCGCTTGGATATCCGCTTCGATTTCAGCTTTTTTAGCTGCATCTAGGCTTTCAATTTTTGAGAATACATCACCAAAGCCGTTGTTTACGTCAACATCTAGCTCTTTGAAAAGATCAGCGTGTTTTGTGAAAACGTCTTTGAAGAAAACTTTTACAGCGTGACCGAAGATGATTGGGTCAGACACTTTCATCATCGTTGCTTTCATATGTAATGAGAACAACACGCCTTTGTCTTTTGCTGCTTGAATTTCTTTTGCAAGGAAAGCTTGAAGCTTAGCAGCACTCATACGCGAAGCGTCAATTACTTCACCTGCTAGTAATGGTGTGCTTGCTTTAAGAACTGTAATGTCACCATTTTCAGCAACATGCTCGATACGTACGTCAGTTGCTTGTGCAACAGTGACTGATTGCTCTGAACCGAAAAAGTCACCGTCTTCCATGCTAGCAACGTAAGACTTTGAATCTTTGCTCCATGCACCCATTGAGTGTGGATTGTTACGCGCATATTCTTTTACTGAACCAGGAGCACGACGGTCAGAGTTACCTTCACGAAGTACCGGGTTTACAGCAGAACCTTTGATTTTGTCGTAAGTTGCTTTAACTTTCTTTTCTTCATCAGTTTTTGGCTCTGAAGGGTAGTCAGGTAATGCGTAACCTTTTTCTTGTAACTCTTTGATTACTGCACGTAGCTGAGGGATAGAAGCACTGATATTAGGTAGTTTGATAATGTTAGCTTCAGGTGTTTTAGCCATTTCACCTAATTCTGCAAGTGCATCATCAATACGTTGATCTTCTGTTAAGTACTCAGGGAAGTTTGCAATTACACGACCCGCTAATGAAATATCGCGAGTTTCAACTTCAACACCAGCAGCGTTTGTATACGCTTGGATGATTGGTAACAATGAATACGTCGCAAGAGCTGGCGCTTCATCTGTTTTAGTATAGATAATTTTTGATGTCATCATCATTCCTAGATAGTTGGCGTAATGTTTGGTAATGACTGCTAACAGTAACCCTTAATTAGCCATATTCAACAATGCAATAGATAGCTTTGAATTACCAAGCTTAAGTGCCTTGATAAAACAACAGCAAGCAGTCTGTTAGCTGTTGCCACTCAATACAAAGTATTAAAATAACCACAGCTGACAGACTGTAAAATTCTTATAGCTTAAATAAGCAAATCATGAAATTAGCCAAAAGCCTTACGTCAAAATGACGAAAAAGCTAAATTTAAGCAACAAGAGTGTAACAAGCTTGGCTCTAAAGGGCTAATAACAATTAATCAATTGGGGTAAACAAATGGAATTTCAAGGTAAGTGTAAGGATAAATTTTAGTGGAAGAGTAAGCGAGGAACTTAACAAGGTCGCTCGCTTGATACTCGAATAGGTTTTACCTAAGAGATTTCATCGTTAGGCGCAATATTCGTTGCGTGTAACCCTTTTGGACCTTGTTGCAATTCGAATGTTACATCTTGACCAGCTTTAAGTGTTTTATAACCGTCCATTACAATCGTTGAGTAATGAGCGAAGATATCAGTCTCGCTGCCGTCTTCTACGATGAAGCCAAAACCTTTGGCATTGTTGAACCATTTGACTTTTCCACAAGCCATACTTCTACATCCTTCTATAAGTTGACTAATTTAGTTATTCTAAACCGTGTAATTTGCTAGACTGACTAATGATTAATCAATCTATATTTGACTGTAGTTTATTTAGCCAGTCAGTCAAGTGTTTTAGACTATTTTTTAACAATTTATTTATTTTTTTATTCAAGTTTGCTTGAGTTCTAAAGACAAGACTATATTTAATTATGAGTGGCATGAAAGATTCTGGTGTTATTGAAACGGTTCGCGATAGTGAAAAGCAAAAATTGCAACCACCGCGAAAATATAAGGTCATTTTAAATAATGATGATTACACGCCTATGGACTTTGTGATAGAAGTACTAATGACGTTTTTTAATATGGATAGCGATAGAGCAACAGATGTGATGCTTCAAGTTCATCATAATGGTAAAGCGATATGCGGTGTTTACAGCGCCGATGTAGCTCATACCAAAGCTGAACAAGTTAATCGTTACGCACGAGACAACGAGCATCCACTGCTATGTAGTTGTGAGCAGGAATAAATACCAAGGTAGGGTGAACTTATTAGCCCGTCACAACGGTATATAAATATTATCTCAGTAAGGGGTTGCCAATGCTAAACAAAGACTTAGAACTAACCTTAAATGCGGCGTTTCGCGAAGCGAGAACACGTCGTCATGAATTTATGACCGTCGAGCATCTTTTACTTGCACTGCTCGATAACCCTTCTGCTGGGGAAGCGCTTAACGCCTGCGGCGTAGATATGGGCGCATTAAAAGTCGAATTATCAGATTTTATTGACGAAACAACACCGGTTATTCCTGATCTTGAGGAAGACAGAGAAACACAGCCGACGTTAGGTTTTCAACGTGTATTACAGCGCGCTGTATTTCACGTGCAGTCATCAGGCAAAAACGAAGTTACTGGCGTGAATGTGCTAGTGGCAATTTTTTCTGAACAAGAGAGCCAAGCAGTTTATTTACTTAAAAAATCAGATGTTAATCGTTTGGATATTGTTAACTTTATTTCGCATGGTATTTCTAAAACAGATGACGACATTGGCGGTGAAGATCACGATGACATTCATGAAGAAGTGCAAGAAGTGCAAGGTGAAGAGCCAACTAAGCTTGAAAACTTTACGACCAACCTGAATCAACAGGCCATTGATGGCAATATTGACCCATTAGTGGGCCGCGACAACGAAGTTGAACGCACAGTACAAGTGTTATGTCGTCGTAAGAAAAATAACCCGCTATTGGTTGGTGAAGCAGGGGTGGGTAAAACAGCCATAGCTGAAGGCTTAGCTTATCGTATTGTAAACAAAGAAGTACCTGAAGTGATTGCCGATGCAGTGGTCTACTCACTCGATATGGGCGCGTTATTAGCGGGTACTAAATACCGTGGCGACTTCGAAAAACGTTTCAAATCGCTACTTAAAGAGTTACAGGCTAAACCAGGTTCAATTTTATTTATTGATGAAATTCATACCATCATTGGCGCCGGTGCAGCATCGGGCGGGGTAATGGATGCATCGAACCTAATCAAACCGCTACTTTCAAGTGGTAAACTGCGCTGCATGGGCTCGACTACTTATAATGAGTTCAAGAATATCTTTGAAAAAGACCGTGCGCTAGTACGTCGTTTCCAAAAAATTGATGTGCTTGAACCAAGTGTGGCTGATACCACGAAGATTCTTAACGGCTTAAAAGAGCGTTACGAAGAGCATCATGGTATTCGTTACACACAAAAAGCATTGAAAGCAGCTGCAGAACTTAGTGCTAAATACATAAATGAACGTCACTTACCAGACAAGGCTATTGATGTTATTGATGAGGCTGGTGCTAATCAACGTTTACAGCCAGTTTCTAAACGTAAGAAAACAATTGGCGTGGCTGATATCGAGCTAATTGTATCTAAGATGGCGCGTATCCCTCAGCAAAGCGTTTCATCAAGCGATAAAGAAACACTTAAAAACCTTGATCGTAACCTGAAGATGCTAGTGTTTGGTCAAGACCAATCAATCGATGCGTTGACTTCAGCAATTCGCTTATCACGCTCAGGTCTTGCTAACGAAGATAAACCAGTGGGTTCGTTCTTATTTGCAGGCCCAACAGGAGTTGGTAAAACAGAAGTTACTAAGCAGCTTGCTAAGTGTATGGGTGTTGAGTTTATTCGTTTTGATATGTCTGAATATGTTGAACGTCATGCGGTCAGTCGTCTAATTGGTGCACCTCCTGGCTATGTAGGTTTTGAGCAAGGTGGTTTATTAACTGAAGCGGTAATTAAAAATCCGCATGCAGTTGTACTACTAGACGAAATTGAAAAAGCACATTCAGATATTTACAACATTCTACTGCAAGTAATGGATCACGGTACACTTACTGATAATAACGGTCGTAAAGCCGATTTCAGAAATGTAGTATTGGTGATGACGACGAATGCGGGTGTTCAAGAGACTGTACGTAAGTCAATTGGCTTTACTGAGCAAGACCATTCTCATGATGCGATGAGTGAAATCAACAAAGTGTTTTCACCTGAGTTTAGAAACCGTTTAGATAACATCATTTGGTTTAATCACCTTGAGAAAGAGATTATCTTGCAAGTGGTTGATAAGTTCATTGTTGAGTTACAAGCGCAACTTGATAAGAAGTCGGTTAATCTTGAGCTTACATCCAAAGCAAGAGAGTGGTTGGCAGATAAAGGCTACGATAAAGCAATGGGGGCACGTCCGATGGCACGTGTTATCCAAGATGAGCTTAAAAAGCCGCTGGCAAATGCAATCTTGTTTGGTGAGCTAGCCGATGGTGGTTCAGTTAAGGTTTCGATTAAGGACAAAAAAATCCACTTTGACTTTGAGACTAGCTTAGAAACGGCTTAATTTATCAAGCTGAAACAAAAAGCCCAGCAATTGCTGGGCTTTTTGTTTATTAAATGGAATTAAAACTAAGTTAGTTTGAACACCATTTAACAAACGCTTTTAGCTCTTTGTAATAAACACACCTGCTCATTCAAAGCAGCAAAAAGCTAAATCTCTCGTTAACGCACTAACTTAGCGAGCACGGAATACGATGCGACCTTTCGATAAATCGTAAGGAGTCATTTCTACGGTTACTTTGTCACCAGTTAAGATGCGGATGTAGTTTTTGCGCATTTTACCAGAGATATGAGCCACAACAACGTGACCATTTTCTAGCTCAACTCGGAACATTGTATTTGGTAAAGTATCAAGGACCGTACCTTGCATTTCGATTACGTCTTCTTTCGCCATGTTTAGCGTAACACCTCTTTAATAGTTAAACGCTGCAGATTTTGCCGAAAATACTGCAATAAGTAAAGCTACAGGGCTCAATTTTGTAAATTAAATCGCCAACCACTCGTCGCCAATGTGCTTTTGTGCAGGCAAAAATTGGGTTTTATATTTCATTTTAGTGCATTCGTCGATTTGGTAGCCTAAATAGACAAATTGTTTTGCTTGTTGTTTTGCAAATTTAATTTGTTCCATGATCATGATGCTACCGATACTGTATTGCTCATAGTCGGGATCAAAAAAGGTATAAATCGCTGATAGGGCATTGGTCATACAGTCGGTTACCGCAACGGCAACTAACTTATCGCCATCTCTTAACTCTATAAATGTAACGGGTAGCCACTGGCAAAACAAAAAGCTTTCGTACTGACTTTGGTCAGGCGGAAACATTGAACCATCTTGATGTCTTTGCGTGATGTATTTGCAATATAACGGGTAGTATTCTGCGCGTTCGTACTCACTATAACTGACCGTGAAAACCTTATTTGCTTTATTTAATTTGCGCTTTTGCGATTTTGAAGGAGTAAATTGTTGGGCTAAAACGCGCACTGAATTACAGGCATTACAAATAGGGCAATGTGGACGATAGATTTGGTCGCCACTGCGTCTAAAGCCTAATGCTAATAATTGTTCAAATTTATCAGGGCAATAACAACTCGGATCAAGTATAACAAGTAGTTGTTCCTGACGGTCGGGTAAATAACTGCAATCAAATTGCTGGCTTAAACCAAGCCTAGCGGGTAAGTGCTCAGTCATAAATATTAATCAACTCTTGTGGTTGCCACATATCTTTTTTAGGCACATAACTGTGTGCTAATTTAAGTCTAGTTAAAAATTCTCTACGTGGGATAACTTTTGCACCTAAAGTGATTAAATAAGGGTTTTCTAGTTGGCAATCAATAAAATGGGCTTGATGTTTGTTAAGCCAATTTACTAATGCCCACATCGCCAGTTTCGAACCATTACTGACTTGATGGAACATTGATTCACCACAAAAAATACCGTTTTGCATAATGCCATAGAGGCCAGCTACCAGTTCATCTTCATGCCAAATCTCAAGACTGTGTGCTAACCCCTGATGGTGCGCTTCAATATAGGCATGCATCATTTGCTCTGTGATCCAGGTACCTTCAGCATCGATACGTTGCTCACGGCAAGCATTGATAACATGGGCAAATGCGTGATTAATGGTGACACGCACAGGAAAACGCTTTAAATGCTTTTTTAAGCTACGACTGACATGAAATTCATTTAGCTCAATAACGCCGCGCATGCTAGGTGACCACCACATGATGGGCTCATAGTCACTAAACCAAGGAAAAACACCTGTGTTATAGGCATTTTTAATACGCTCAACTGATAAATCACCGCCAATTGCTAGCAGGCCATCGGGCTCATCAAGAGCGAGTTCTGGGTCTGGAAAATCAACAGTCTCGGGCGAGAGTTGGTACAGTTGCTTGATCATATCAGCTTGTCGTTGTTCTTTGTTCTGATTTTAACAAAATTTTAGCTATAAAAAAGGGGCTGTTTTACAACAGCCCCCAGTATTTAGTGCTTTAGATCAACTAACTTATAGGTTATCTAAAAAGCGTTCAGCATCAAGTGCAGCCATACAGCCAGTACCTGCTGATGTGATTGCTTGGCGATAAATGTGATCAGACACGTCACCTGCAGCAAATACACCTGGTACACTTGTTTGTGTTGCGTTACCGTTTAAACCAGATTGAACAACTAAATAGCCGTCTTTCATTTCTAGCTGACCTTCAAACATGTCAGTGTTTGGCTTGTGGCCAATTGCAATGAATACACCGGCAAGATCTAAGTTTTCTGTTTCTTCAGAATCAGTTGCTTTAATGCGGATGCCAGTAACGCCCATTTCATCACCAAGCACTTCATCTAATGTGCGGTTGTAATGTAAAACAACGTTACCGTTTTCAGCTTTTTCTTTTAAACGATCAGCTAAGATCTTCTCACTGCGGAAGCTGTCACGACGGTGGATAACGTGAACTTCATCAGCAATATTTGATAAGTAAAGTGCTTCTTCAACAGCAGTGTTACCACCGCCTACAACCGCTACTTTTTGACCACGGTAGAAGAAACCATCACAGGTTGCGCAAGCAGAAACACCACGACCTTGGAAGTTAGTTTCTGATTCTAAACCTAAGTATTTAGCTGACGCGCCAGTTGCAATAATTAATGCATCACATGTATATGTGCCAGAGTCACCAGTTAAAGTGAAAGGGCGTTTTGAAACATCAACTTTATTAATGTGATCAAAAACGATTTCAGTTTCGAAACGTTCAGCATGCTCTTTCATACGGTCCATTAATGCAGGACCTGTTAAACCGTGTGCATCGCCAGGCCAGTTTTCAACTTCAGTAGTTGTCGTTAATTGACCACCTTGCTGAATACCAGTGATAAGAACAGGGTTAAGGTTAGCACGGGCTGCGTATACCGCTGCCGTGTAGCCCGCAGGGCCAGAACCTAAGATTAATAGTTTACAGTGTTTTGCGTCACTCATGGTTTTTCCTAAAAACGTTTCAATACGATGTCTATGCGCCCGATTCTAAGAAAAACAAGGCGGAAGTAAACAAAAGCCCCGATTATTTTTTTAGTCAAATTGCGAAGCTGTCAAATAATCCTTACTTAATGCAATTTAAACACCTATTTTTGTTCATAAAATAGGCTAATTGCAAATTGTTCTGTGATCAAAGTACGGTAATTCATGACCAAGCAATTTTTTTTTGGTATGTTTTAGCTAATTTTGATATTAGCTCATGGTATGAGCTAACTAAACTAACAGGCAATTATGGTATTTTGGCAGGAAAAGCCCGCTTTTGGGCTGACTACAGAAGACGTACAGGTCTTAACCAATGCAAAAGAGTATCGCACTGAACTATTGCGTTTAATTGGTTCAGCGAAAAAAAGAATTTATATTACTGCTTTGTATTTGCAAGATGATGAAGCAGGACGAGAAATATTGACTGCCTTACATCAGGCATCACTTGCTAATCCTGAGTTAGAAGTAAAAGTACTCGTTGATTTTCACCGAGCTCAACGTGGTTTAATTGGTGCAGCTAAGTCTGATGGCAATGCCAGCATGTATTGTGATTTTCAAGAGCAGTATCAATCAAATGTGAAAGTACATGGTGTTCCGGTAAAAGCCAAAGAGCTTTTCGGGGTACTGCATTTAAAAGGTTTTGTGATTGACGACACATTATTATACAGCGGCGCAAGCTTAAATAATGTATATCTTCAGCAAGATGACCGTTATCGTTTAGACCGTTACTTCTTAGTTCACCAAGCTGGATTATGTAATTCGGTCATCGAATTTATAGAAACACATCTGTTAAGCTCAGTTGCCGTACCGCGAATTGATATGCGCCCACTGATACAATTTAATGATATTAAAGTGGCGCAAAAGCAATTGATGCGTGAACTTAAATCTGCAAGTTACGAAAGCGCTGCAGAAGCCAGTGCCGGTGAGTTGGGTGTGCGTTTATTTTTAGGTTTAGGGCGAAGAAGTAATAAGCTGAACCGTTTAATTAAATCGTTATTCGATACCACTGAGCAAGAGCTCGTTCTTTATACCCCTTACTTTAACTTTCCTGCACCATTAATGCGTTCATTACGCCGTTTATTAAAGCAAGGTAAGCAGGTAACTATTGTGGTAGGGGATAAAACTGCCAATGACTTTTATCTGCCGCCAAGTGAGCCGTTTAGTAAGATTGGTGCATTACCTTATTTATACGAAACCATTTTGTATAAATTTTTAAAGTCACAAAAACGCCACATCAGTAATGGTAATTTGAATGTTTACCTTTGGAAGCACGAGAGTAACTCGTTCCACTTGAAGGGGGTTTGTTCGGATAAGCGATTACACTTATTAAGTGGGCACAATTTAAATCCACGGGCATGGGGCTTAGATATCGAAAATGGTATTTTAATTGACGACCCTAAGCGGCATATCCTTGAACAAATAGAAAACGAAAAACAAGCTATATTAAAGCACTGTCGACGTTTAACAGGCCCACAAGACTTAGAAACGATGAATGACTATCCTGCGCCGGTTAAAAAGCTATTGGGCCAGGCTAAACGTGTAAAAGTTGATTTTATTATCAAACGCTTCATTTAATCGAAAAATTAAAAAGCAGCGAAAGCTGCTTTTTTTATGTCTAGATATTTGTTTCGGGCTTATTTTTGTTGAGCATCTAAAGACTGACCATTCACTTCTTTAGAGTCGTCGCTCATCAAGTATAAATAAGTTGGCATTAAATCTTCGGGTGTTGCTAACTTATCCCTATCTTCACCAGGGTATGCAGATGCACGCATTGATGTGCGGGTAGCGCCAGGATTGATACAGTTTACGCGAATATTGGTTTTACCCACTTCACAAGCCCACGTTTGCATCATGCCCTCTACAGCAAACTTTGAGATAGCATACGCACCCCAGTGTTCGCGGCCTTGGCGACCCACCCCAGATGAAGTAAAAATAACAGATGCACTGTCAGATTTTCGAAGCAGAGGGAACATAAATTTAGTGATCATAGCTTGTGCAGTTACATTCACTTTCATGATGTTTTCAAATGTTGATACACAGAAGTGCTCAAGTGGACCTAATGAACCTAAAATACCTGCATTATTGAGTAAGCCGTCTAACTTACCGAACTGCATTTCGATGGTTGCAGCTAAGTCACGGTAGTTTTGCTTTGTGGCACCTTTTAAATCCATTGGCACAATAGCCGGTTGTGGATAGCCAGCGTTTACAATTTCATCGTAAACACATTCAAGCTTATTGGTTGTTTTTCCGAGTAAAATAACAGTGGCACCATGCTTAGCATAAGTTAGTGCGGCAACACGACCAATGCCGTCACCAGCACCTGTTATTAAAATTACTTTGTCTTTTAGCGCATTCTCTGCGGCTTTATAAGTATGCATAAACGTACCATCGATTAAGTTTTTTACTATTTTACCATAGCAAAAAGCCAAGTTATCGAATTTATTGCAAATTAAGGTGGCGAAAATTGAAACTTTACGTTAAGTTTAACTGGTCTAATGTCTCATTAATAACCTAATTACATTAAATTAACTTAGAATGAAGGTAGTAGAACCACTACTTTTAACTTTGAACACACAATAACAATAAGATTTGCGCGGAGCGAAATTATGAAAAAACTGCTACTATCACTAGCCATTGCGTCAGCCATTACTGGCTGTGGTGGAGGAGAAACATTAGAAGATGTAAAAAATGATAATCCTCCTGTTCTCCCAACCGCGACAGTAAAATTTGACCCAGCGAATAGTGTTATCTCAGTGCCGAATGATTTACTTATGAGTGGTACGCTTGATGGTACTTTAAATATGCCGGGTGAATTAGACGACGACAATGTTAGTGTTGACCGTGCGGCCTATGCTGATCCACAACTTGCACTTGGTGCGCTTGATGGTTGGTCTACGCAAACTCCGTTTAAAATTGACTTAACTTTTCCTTCGGGTATCTCTCTTGATATGACATCTGCTGCTTCACCAGGCGCTGTGCGTATTTTTGAAGTTGTTATGGGTGCAAGCCAAACAGACGAAACCTGTTCACAAGTACCAGCTGGTATCGCTTGTAAATTAGTGTCTGAACTTACTTTCGGTGTTGACTTTATCACACAAGGTTCTGGTGATGCGGTTGCTGTGATCCCACTTAAGCCATTTAAAGCTGGCAGCACTTACATTAATGTTTTGACAACGTCATTAATGGACTCAGAAGGGCGCTCAATTGAGCCTTCTTCAACTTATGCACTCGTGAGCGAGGAAGCAACACTTATTACCGACTCACAAAAGTCACTTCAAGCGGTTATCAATAGCTATGAAAACGCAGTGACATCAGGTGGTGCAATCACAAAAGATGAAATCATTTACTCAGCAGCGATGACAATGCAATCAGCAGGTCAAGTGCTTGGAACAGTTAAGCAGCTTCTTGCTGCAAGTTTAACCCAAGATGCACTACCGACGCCTATGGTGCAAATTCCTGATCAACCCGTTATTACCGTTGAGCAAGTATTTGCATCACAAGGTATTACTGGTGTGTCACCTGTGTTTGGTGGTGTGCAGTATCAAAAAGGTAGCGTAATGTTACCTATGTATTTAGCTACACCAACTGGCACAACGGTTGATGATTTATCTGCGACTTACTGGCAAGGTTTATGTGATAGCGGTGTTGCGGTACTTGGATATGCAGCCGCAGCGGGTGATTCATTCCCAACAGACCCTATTAGCGAAACTGATGGCCTGTGTATGGCGTTAAGTGAAGGCAAGTTACGTGATTTAGGTTTAGACCAAACTAAACATCTAACTAAGTACAACACAATTCCAAAAACACAGAGCATCGCTAATGTGCCAGTACAAATTACTAAACCAATTTTACCTGTAATTAATGCAGTGCGAGCTCAGCTCGGCTTAGACGCATTGAGCATGCCTGAGACAGGCTGGCCAGTTGTTATCCTTCAGCATGGCATTACTTCTAAAAAAGAAGATATGTTAGCCATTACTGCACAATTAACACTGCAAGGCTTTGCAACAGCTGCAATCGATCATCCTATGCATGGTGAGCGTGGTGTAGATGTAGATGGCGACGGTACTGACGACTTTAATGCCTCTACTGGTTCGGTATTAAGCTATATGAACTTACAATCATTATTAGTAGCCCGTGATAGCTTACGTCAATCAGTTGCTGATTTACTTGGTTTACGTTTGGGACTTAACTTTACCGGTGCTGCTGATTTAAATACGCAAGATGTATCATTCTTAGGTCATTCATTAGGCTCGGTAGTTGCACCAGCATTTGTTGCTGTTACTAATGCACCGCTAGCTGACCAAGTTGATCCAATGTTCAACGTGAAAAGCGTAGCACTTGCTAGTGGTGGTGGCGGTATCGCAAGCTTCTTAATTGAGTCAAATACATTTGGGCCATTTGTTCAAGGCTCTGTATTACTTGCAGCCGGTACAGCTGAATCTGCTGAGTTTGGTGCTTATGCTCAAAATGAAGCGTTATCAAACTGTGGTGCACTTGCAGCTAATCAAACAGCTTTCGTTACTTGTGCTTATAAAGAGTATGTTGGTTCACTAACAGTCGCAGGCGAAACAGAAAAACTAGCAAACATTCAAAGTGTGATTACTCAATTTGCTTTTGCTGCGCAAACAGCCCTTGATAGTGGTGATCCTTCAAACTATGCAGCCTCTGTTGCAGCGCTTGGCACGCCTGTGTACATGAGTGTAGTGGTTGGCGATGGTGCTAACAACAATGCTGATATGGTTATTCCACCAATGGTGGCGAGCAACCCAATTGCTGGTAGCTTACCTCTTGCTAACCTAATGGGCTTATCAACTGTTGCAGAAACTCAAGGCCCGACTGCTGATGCAATGAGCTATGTGGTTAAATTCACGAAAGGCCATCACAGCTCTGTATTATCACCTGCAGCGACAGAAGATTCAGGTGCTACTGCTGAAGAAAGTGCAGCAGCAACAACAGAAATGCAATTACAAATCGCGACTTTCTTAGCAAGTCGTGGGCAGTATCTTCAAGTTACAAACACAGAAGTTGTTACTGAATAATTAAATGCTATTAATTACGTAATAACCAATTAAGTAAAAAGCCACATCATGTGGCTTTTTTTTGCTTTAAAGCGTGGTAAATTGTGCCGAAGTATTAATAAATGGAGAGTTTGATTGGAATTTTTATATGAATACGGGTTGTTTTTTGCAAAGACCCTGACATTTGTCATCGCAATTGCAGTGATTGTTGCCATTATCATGGGCGCAGCAGTGAAACCAAAAGCGAAGAAAGGGGAGATAACAATTGATGATTTAAGTGAGCAACTTGATGATCTAAAACAAAGCTTTATCGAAAATACCCTTTCTAAAAAAGAGCTCAAGGCTCATCAAAAACAGCAAAAAACTGAGGCTAAAAAACAGCAAAACGACGAGCCTAAATCGCGTTTATATGTCATTGATTTCAATGGCAGTGTTGATGCCCACGAAGTAGAAAGCCTACGAGAAGAAATTACCACTATTTTAACCATTGCTGACAAAGAAAAAGACCGCGTACTGGTTCGCCTTGAAAGTGGTGGTGGTGTGGTGCACGGCTATGGCCTTGCTGCCTCTCAACTGCAACGCTTACGTAATGCTGGCATTCATTTAACGGTAGCTATTGATAAAGTAGCAGCAAGTGGCGGCTATATGATGGCCTGTGTGGCCAATGAGATTGTTGCAGCACCTTTTGCCATTGTTGGCTCGATAGGTGTTATTGCGCAAATTCCTAACTTTAATAAAATCTTGAAAAAGAATGATGTTGATTTTGAGCAAATCACCGCAGGTGAATACAAGCGTACGCTAACTATCTTTGGTGAAAATACCGATAAAGGTCGTGAAAAATTCAAAGAAGAAATTGAACAAACCCACGGTTTATTTAAAACCTTTGTGAGTGAGCAGCGTCCATCTCTAGATATTGATACTGTTGCAACCGGTGAACATTGGTTTGCTACTCAAGCGTTTGATAAAGGTTTAGTTGATAAGATTGATACAAGTGATGATATCTTATTGAGCCAAGCTAAAGAACGTCAAATCTTTAAAGTAAAATACCGTGTTAAGAAGAATTTAAGCGATAAGCTCGCCGTCGGATTAAGTTCAGGGGTAAGTAAAGCAGGAGTGACTTTAATGTCTCGCTTAAAAGGCTTAAACCCTTAAATTTAAAAACATGAAAGCAGTATAAAAAACCCGCTTATTATTTAGCGGGTTTTTTTATGAGTTAATTAGTGTGAAATTAATTAATAGATTTATGGTAATCTTCTAAATCTTTAGCGGCATTTGGGTCGTTAAATACGTCCTCATCAAACTCACCTTCAGATTTTGCAACCACACAGGTCACCATGCAGTCACCGGTCACGTTAACAGCGGTTCGCGTCATATCAAGTAAGCGGTCGACACCAATGATGATAGCAATACCTTCTACAGGCAATCCAACTTGATTTAATACCATAGCTAACATAATAAGGCCTACACCCGGAACACCAGCAGTACCTACAGAAGCAAGGGTTGCGGTTAAAATAACCATCAGATAATCAGAAATCGTTAAATCTACTGCAAAAACTTGCGAAATAAAAACAGTCGCAACGCCTTGCATAATCGCCGTACCATCCATGTTGATGGTTGCGCCAAGGGGCACGGTAAAAGAAGCAACAGAGTTATGAGCACCTAACTTTTTATTTGCTGTTTCAAGGGTAATAGGCATAGTTGCGCTTGAGCTTGATGTACTAAATGCAAATAAACAGGCATTTTTCATTTTCTTTAGAAATGTAATAGGGTTTAGACCTGTAAACAGCTTAAGTAACAGGCTGTAATTCACAAAACCGTGAAATAATAAAGCAAAAACAACGACACCAAAATATAAGGCCAAGCTAGTGATAAGCTTTAAGTCAATGGTTGTAAATAATTTTGCCATTAAGAAAAATACACCATACGGTGCAATATTCATAAGCAGTGTTACAAGCTTTAAAATTACGGTATTTAAATCTTCAAAAACACTGGCCACTCGTTTACCTGCTTTTCCACTGAGTGCCATCGCAACACCAAATAACAAGGCAAAAACGATAACTTGGAGCATGTTGCCACTTGCCATTGCATCAATAGGGTTTGTTGGGAACATACCAATAATGACTTGCGCAAGGGTGGGAGCTTCTTTCGCACTATAGTTAGCATCTGAAGGTAAATTGATTCCCTCACCTGGATTCACTAATAACGCCAAGGTGATAGCAACAGTAATGGCGATTGCCGTTGTCGCTAAATAAAGCAAAATAGACTTACCACCTAGTCGACCTAACTTTTTTGGGTCGCTCAAGCTACAAGTTCCACAAACAAGTGATACAAATACTAAAGGCACCACAAGCATTTTTAAGCTTGCAATGAATATTTGCCCGCCAACATGGAAAATACCATCAACAAAAAAAGCTTTAATAGGTAAAGAGAATAACCCTAATGGAATAAGGAAATCGTCTTCACCCGCTAAAATGGCTTGAAAGATAAAACCAACAACTACACCAAGTACCATACCAACCATGATACGCGATGTAAGGCTTAAAGACCGTACTTTTGACATACACCTAATCTATCTTGTTATAAATTTTGTCATAGACTACCAGCATAAGGATTTTTATACAGAAAAATTCGATAAATAATTAAATTAATTCGTTAAGAAATGAATAAAAAAATGATTATTTTCGGACTGATTTTAGGTTAATATTAGGTAAATAATAAAACAAAGTTTGAAATAGCTAACTAGGGAGAGGTCAATGCCTTTATTTCGATGGCTAAGTGTAATAGTTTTCAGCTCATTATTAGCTGCATGTGGTGGCGGTGGCTCACTGGAAAGTGATGGTGGTTCGCTTGATGGTGGGGATGATTCAACAGCTGAAGCTAGTTATGAAATTGCAGTACAAGGTTTTTCGCTGTCATCTGGTGAACAAGATAAT
Organism: Pseudoalteromonas sp. PAST1; assembly: GCF_021532515.1. Lineage (NCBI taxonomy): Bacteria > Pseudomonadati > Pseudomonadota > Gammaproteobacteria > Alteromonadales > Pseudoalteromonadaceae > Pseudoalteromonas > Pseudoalteromonas sp. PAST1. The sequence continues at coordinate 84,854 of NZ_JAKGBH010000011.1, forward strand.
CAGGTAACAGCTGACTCTCCGTTAACAATATCTGCTACATTAACAAATAATGATGAAGCTGTTGCTGGGGTTGTGATTAACTTTAGCTTAAACGGCGATATTGGTCTTTTAGATCCAGTATCTGGAACTGATCTAACAGATAGCAATGGTGTTGCTTCTATTAAACTTACGGCAGGTGATACTGCTGGCGCTGGTATAGTAACTGCTACCTACGCTCTTGATGGAGATACCTACAGCGACACATTTGGTTTCACATCGGATGGTTCAGAATCAGATGATTCAAGTGTGAGCGGCAGCGTCACATTAAACCTCACAATTACAGACACTTCTGGAGCACCGTTTACTGTTGATAACCCTGTAAGCAAAGATAATAAAGGTACAGTCACAGCAACTTTGCTTGATGAAGAGACGCCCCTTGCAGGTCAACTTATTTCATTCAGCACTAATTTTACAGGTAAAATTACGCCTGTTTTAGGAACCGCTCTAACAGATTCAAATGGTGAAGCTTTTGTAACACTGAGCAGTGGTGATGCGAAAGGGGCAGGTCAAGTTGTAGCAACCTATACAGATGAAAGCGGTAATGCAGTCACTAAAATTGCTGGCTTTATTTCTAATGGTGATGAAGCCCCTGATGATGCTATACAGTATTCGGTTACAGCTTCTCTTTTAACTGGTTGTGTCCCTTCTTGGGATGACAATAGAAGTAACGTAAAACTAGACCCGACCTCAATAGCATCAGGCTGTAGCATAACTAACTCGGTATCGAGTGCTGAACTTGCTGATTTATTTATTGAAGTAACAAATCAGCAAAGTGGTGACGCTGTTGCTAATGCACTAGTCGAAGTAACAACTGATCTAGGGACAGTCCTTCCATCATCAGGTCGAGCGTTGACTGATAGCTTTGGTGTTGCACTATTGAAAATCCAACCTGGTAACACTGGCGGTGCAGGAACAATTACAGTATCTGCTTTAGATGAACAAATTAGCACTAACTTTGCAGTAGGTATCGCAGATTTAATTCTAGAAGTGGACAACGGCCTAAATGTTGACTCAAATGGTGATGTAATTCCTCTTAAAGCTGGAGGAAGTACAATTATTGAGGTCACTTTAAAGGACGAAGAAGGGAATTTATATACCACACCAACAGATGTAGAATTTAGTTCAACATGTGTTGATAACAATAATTCAAGTATTGATGCCTCTGTAAAATCATCAAGCGGTATAGCTAGTTCTACCTATAGAGCCAATGGTTGCGGAATTGATGATGTTGTTAATATTACAGTCGAAACGGGCGGAAAGAACTTTACTGCTTCAACGATCATCCCTGTTGAAGTTTCAGCAGTACAATCAATTCAGTTTATCGACGTCTCAGAACCGGTAATTGCTCTTCCTCCAGGTGAAGGTGGCTTACCGACACAGTCTGTCGTTCGCTTTAGATTATTAGATGCCGATGGCATTGTATCGCCACAGCAGCGAATTGACTTTAAGTTAACAGACTCAACTGGTTTAGCTGGTTTGACTCAACGTACAGCGAATACAGACAATGATGGTGTTGTGCAAACTACGGTCACTTCAGGTATTGTGCCTGGTCCTCTTGTAGTTAAGGCTTGTTTTGTTTCAAAAACAGATGTTGCTGCATTACCAGAAGGTGATGATTTATCATGTTGGACAGATGAGGTGCAGTTGTGTGCAGATGAACCAACAAATGACATTTGTCCTGAAGGAACGCTTCACCTCGTACCACTAGCAGAGCAAATCAATGCAGTATCATCGCAACTTGCATTATATTCAGGCATTACGGATCAAAATAGTTTCGATTTAAGCCCTCAAGTTTTTAACCCTAATGCACTGAATTACAATGGAATTACTAATAGTCTTACGGTTTATTTTGGTGATCAATTTAATCAATTTAATAGTAATGGTGTCGAATCAACAGTTTTGACAGAATCAGGCGCTGTAGGTCCACAAAGTAATGAAGCGGTGTGTCGTACTACTGACGCGTCATGTGTAGTAACGTGGCGTTCACAAGGTGAGCGACCGTTCTATGATTACAAGTGGGGTAATAGAATTGGTGAAATCGATGGTAACTCTGCAACTACCGAAGGTATAAACCCTAAGACGGGTGATGTTAACTGCGATCCTTATTTTGAAACTGCAGCGCCTTGTATCGGGACATTAGTTCGCGCTAAAAACGATCCTAATGGTGTTATACGAGGCGGAAGAACAAGTATTATTGCTGTTGCAAAAGGTCAAGAAAGCTTTGTCGATGAAGAGTCATCAGATGGAATAACTAGGCGCAATGGTTTATTCGATATTGGCGAATATTACACATTATATGACTTACCAGAAGCGTTTAATGATCATAATGAAAATAGCACTTTTGACAAGGCGAACTGCAGTGATGCAGATAGTGATAGTTACGATCCGAACACAGATCAATGTTCTGAATTAAACTCGCGTGGTGGTCATAACGAAACATGGCGTGATCTTAATAATAATGGAATTTATGACGGTGCAGATGGTTTGTATAATGGCTTATTGTGTAGTGAAGCTGCCTTTAATGCAGGCCAGTGTACCCGTGATTTAATTGAAGTTCGTAAGCAAATTGAAGTTGTCATGTCTGGTGATGATCCATATGTTCGCTTTGCTGTATTAAAATCCAATGAAGTAGTATCTGCTCCATATGAGGTTTTAGTGCCTGCTGATTGTTCGAGCACAATAGCTGGTGTATTTGAGGTATCTGATAATGCGTTGTGGTGCGATGTCGCCTCTATTGATTTATCTGAAGTATCTCGTGCTAACCCAGACTATGATGCAACAGACCCCAATGAAACAGATCCTGAGACCTTAGAAGTGGGTTTATCTAGTATCAATGTACGTATTTTTTACAGTGATGAGTTTGGTAATCCACTTCCTGCTGGAACTGAAGTGTCGCTAACAGCCGATAATGGAGATTTTTCTATTATTGAGCATGAGGAAACGATTCCGAGCACAAATCGTGACTCAACAATGTATTCTGATGTTCGAATTGCTAGGGAGTCTGATGGTAACCAAGATCAAGATGGTGTACTAACTATAACTTTCCAATTTGAAAATCAGCTTGGCGGAACTAAAACGGTGAGCCGCTCGATTTCTATAATCGATGATAAATAAAGTTAAATCTTAAAAAATGCCAACCAGAAGGTTGGCATTTTTGTTGCTGTTCTATATATTCCCCTTGAAATTACCTTAAAACACCACATTGACTAAATTAGCAACAAAAATTGTTTAATTATTCAGTCAATGAAGAAAAGTTTCTATTAAAAGCTTGTAACAATTGGTGTTTGTAGATATACCTATAAATATTCGTGCTCCAATGATAAAAATCATACTTATTTGTTTAATGTGATTGATATACATTTATAAGGGCAAAAAACTTTTAAAATACTCGGTCAGAAATAGGCAACTATGGGCAAATCACTTGTAATTGTAGAGTCTCCTGCAAAGGCAAAAACAATTAATAAATACTTAGGTAACGATTTCATCGTAAAGTCCAGTGTTGGGCATGTGCGTGATCTACCAACTTCAGGTTCAGGCAAAACAAAAACTGCAGCGACGAAAACCCCTGCTGAAGTTCGAAAAATGTCACCAGAAGAAAAAGCTGCCTATAAAAAGCAACGCGACTATAAAAATTTAGTTGCTCGTATGGGTATTGACCCTGAAAAAGGCTGGGAGCCACATTACGAAGTCTTACCGGGCAAAGAGAAAGTTGTTCAAGAATTAAAGAAACTTGCTGAAAACGCCGATAAAATCTATCTCGCAACCGATTTGGATAGAGAAGGGGAAGCGATTGCATGGCACCTCGAACAAATTATTGGTGGCGAGCCTGAAAAATATAAGCGAGTTGTTTTTAACGAAATTACTAAAAATGCAATTCAACAGGCATTTGAAACACCCGGTGAACTAAACACTGACATGGTTTATGCGCAACAAGCGCGTCGTTTTCTTGACCGCGTCGTGGGTTTTATGGTGTCGCCATTACTGTGGGCTAAAGTAGCACGTGGCTTATCAGCCGGTCGTGTGCAATCTGTTGCAGTACGTTTACTTGTTGAACGTGAACGCGAAATCAAAGCATTTATTCCTGAAGAGTTTTGGGATATCCACGCTGATGTTAAAAATACAGAAGCTGCTTTACGCTTAGAAGTTACTAAACACGCTGACAAGCCTTTTAAGCCAGTTAATGAAGAGCAGGCGATGTCTGCTGTTAGTGAACTCGAAAAAGCTGACTACAAAGTCATTAGCGTTGAAGAAAAGCCTAGCAAGAGTAAACCGAGCGCACCTTTTATTACTTCAACCATGCAACAGGCTGCCAGTACGCGCTTAGGTTATGGTGTTAAGAAAACCATGATGCTTGCTCAGCGCTTATATGAAGCGGGTCACATTACCTATATGCGTACCGACTCAACTAACTTATCGAAAGATGCAGTTGAAATGTGTCGTGATTACGTGACAGAACAATTTGGTGAAAAATATTTACCGAAAGCACCGATTAGTTATAGCTCTAAAGGCAATGCACAAGAGGCACACGAAGCGATCCGTCCTTCTAGTGTTACCGTACTATCTGGTCATTTAGACGGTGTTGAAGCAGATGCTAAAAAACTTTACGAATTAATTTGGCGCCAGTTTGTTGCCTGTCAAATGGTTCCTGCAGAATACGATTTAACAACCTTAACAGTGGGTGCTGGCGAATATCAGTTAAAAGCTAAAGGTCGCGTTCTTCGCTTTGATGGTTGGACAAAAGTCCAACCGGCTGTTCGTAAAAAGAATGAAGAAGATCAATCACTGCCAGCAGTTAAAGAAGGTGATGTTTTAACGCTTGTTGAGCTAGATCCTAAACAACATTTTACAAAGCCACCTGCACGCTTTAGTGAAGCGAGCCTAGTTAAAGAATTAGAAAAGCGTGGCATTGGTCGCCCATCTACTTATGCATCTATCATCTCTACGATTCAAGATCGTGGTTATGTACGTGTTGAAAATCGCCGCTTCTTCGCTGAAAAAATGGGCGAGATAGTTACAGACCGCTTAGTTGAGAACTTCGAAGATCTGATGAACTTTGACTTTACCGCTAAGATGGAAGGCCGTCTCGATGACATCGCAGAGGGTGAGCGTGTTTGGACACAAGTACTAGATAGGTTTTATGCAGACTTTTCAACTCAGCTTGAAATTGCCTCAGGTGACGAAGAGCAGGGTGGCATGCGTCAAAACCAAATGGTCGAAACTGATATTGATTGCCCTACGTGTGGTCGTAAGATGGGGATTCGTACCGCATCAACGGGTGTATTTTTAGGTTGTACTGGTTACAACTTGCCACCTAAAGAGCGCTGTACTACAACCATGAATTTGGTATCAGGCGATGAAGCTATTGCTGCGGATGTCGAAGACGTAGAAACTGAATCTCTAATGCAAATGAAGCGTTGCCCAATTTGTGAAACGGCAATGGATTCATACTTAATTGACGAAACACGTAAGTTACATGTGTGTGGTAACAACCCGGCATGTAAGGGTTATATCGTTGAGCAAGGCACCTTTAAAATTAAAGGCTACGACGGCCCTATTATCGAATGTGATAAATGTGGCTCAGACATGCAGTTAAAATCTGGTCGTTTTGGTAAGTACTTCGGTTGTAGTAATGAAGAGTGTAAAAATACACGTAAGTTACTCAAAAATGGTGAAGCTGCGCCACCAAAAGAAGATCCAGTTCACTTACCTGAACTTGAATGTGAAAAGTCAGAAGCTTATTTTGTACTGCGTGATGGTGCGTCAGGTATTTTCTTAGCGGCTAATACTTTCCCTAAATCACGTGAAACGCGTGCGCCTAAAGTGGAAGAATTAAAGCGTTTTAGAGATCGTATTTCTGAAAAGTTTTATTACCTTGCTGACGCACCTACACAAGATCCTGATGGAAATCCTTCAGTCGTTCGCTACAGCCGCAAAAATAAAGAGCAGTATGTAATGAGTGAAGTAGATGGCAAAGCCACAGGTTGGACCGCCCACTACCAAAATGGTAAATGGGTAGAAGAAAGTAAAAAGAAAGCGCCTGCTAAGAAAAAAACAGCAGCCAAAAAATAAATCGCCAGATTATATAATCGAAGTCGCGGCGTAATGTCGCGCAAACTTATTGTTAATTTGAGATGCAAATAAAAAACCGGAACGCACATCATTGTGTCATTCCGGTTTTTTCATATTCTAAGTAGACGTAAAATTAGATTTGTACGTCTTTTACTTTTTTATAGCCTTCAGCTTCAAGCTCATCGTTTACACATTTTAATACGTATGGCTTTAATTCTTCGTTGCTGATGTCATCATCTTTTGCCCAGTTTAAACACATTTCAGTGTATTCTTTGATCATTTCAGTTGATGCTTCAGGTGCTTCGTTAGCGATTGCATTCGTTGCTGACACGCTTAAAACAGGTGCCAAAATTAGTGCTAGCAATGCTTTTTTCATTTAATTATTCCTAATCAAAAAATTAATTATCACTGGCTAAATGCACATTAATGGTGCGCAATGTGTATGTCACTTTGCTTGAGTGAATTTATAAACTAAATTTCAAAAAAAGATAACGAAATTTTTTTATCGTAAAGATAAGCAAAAAATAACCACTATTTTGCCTCTAATGCTGGTAATCGTAAGGTCAAAACACGTATTATCGCGCTAATTTTAAAAGAAAAGTGAACTAACTTATGTCTGAACAAGGGACTCATTCAAAAACAAAGAAAGTACCAACCAAACTAGAACAAGTTGTAGAGAGTTTTATTTTTCGCTCGCGTTGGTTACTAGCGCCATTCTTTATTGGCTTATTAGTCGCTGTGGTATTACTGCTGCTAAAGTTCTTTAAATATTTATACAGCATGGCTTTAAATACGTTCACTGCGTCAAACCAAGAGCTTTTGATAGGTATTTTGACTTTAGTTGACACTGCGCTACTAGCTGGGCTTTTGCTTATTATTATTTTTAGTGGTTATGAAAACTTTGTTTCAAAATTAAATATAGAAAACCATGAAGATAGACCAGTTTGGATGGGCAAGGTTGGTTTCTCTGGCCTTAAGATGAAGTTGATTAGTGCAATTGTTGCAATCTCGGCTGTGGAGCTTTTAAAGGTATTTATTAGCTCAAACAACCATTCAACAGATGAGTTACTCTGGAAGGTGTTAATTCATGTCACGTTTGTGGTGTCGGGGGTGTTGTTTGCTCTTACAGATTACATTAATAGTAAAACCATGAACCACTAATACCAATCCGCTTAATTAAGTAGTCTATTTTGAGGCGATAAAACCTCGTTGATAACAAGGCAAAAATTTAGTTATTTAGTTGTTCTAAATGAGGAATTTTTAACGCAGTTAGCGACAGGTTTAATCCCTCAAAATGATTAAGTATTATTGCGGGTTGGTATAATACCATGATCAGAAATAAAAAAGCCCTGCAATTGCAGGGCTTGGTGTTTAACAACTGATTATTAATTCAGGGTTGCGTAAAAGCAACCAAACCCGGGCAGAGTGACTGTATTATTGTTTAATTCAGCTGTGTGATGAGAGATCTCTGTATGCAGTGAAGACACAGTATCAGAGAGTGTCAGTTCGCTACTTTGAGCACCTAAGTTGAATGCACAAAGCATTTTAGTGTCGTTGAGCGTTCTATAAAAAGCAAGTACTGGCTCTTGTGTTTCGATAAATTCAATGTCGCCTTCAAGCAGTACGTTCTTATCTTTACGCCATGCCATAAATTCACGATACGCATTCAAAATTGAATCTTTATCTTGATCTTGCGTGTTTACCGCAACTGATTTGTGTGCATTGCCTACAGGTAACCAAGGTTTTACTGTAGAGAAACCAGCTTGCTCAGCATCTGCTGCATCCCATGGCATTGGTGTACGACAACCATCACGGCCTTTAAAGTTTGGCCAGAATGTAATGCCGTATGGGTCTTGTAAGTCTTCAAATGCGACTTCAGCTTCACCTAAGCCAAGCTCTTCACCTTGGTACATACACACGCTGCCACGTAAAGACGCTAACAGGGCAGTAAGCATTTTACATTGCTGCGGATCAATTTTTTCACCTTTACTCCAGCGGCTAGCAACGCGTTCTACATCATGGTTACTAAATGCCCAACATGGCCAGCCTTCGGTCATACGCTGCTCAAGAGTACTCACTGTTGTACGAATATATTCAGCGCTATAGTCGTTAGTCAGTAGCTCAAAGCTATAACCCATGTGAAGTTTGTCACCACCTGATGTGTATTCAGCCATGGTTGCGAGTGAATCTTCAGATGAGATTTCGCCTAATGCAACGGTACCAGGGTACTTGTTTAGTAGGGCACGAATGTCCTGCATAAAAGTCAGGTTTTCAGGTTGTGTATTATTGTAGTAGTGATATTGGAAAGCGTACGGGTTGTCTTCGCTAAAACCACGACCTTGACGTTTTTCTGGTGGCTTAGCCGGGTTGTCACGTAATTGCGCATCGTGATAGCAAAAGTTAATTGCATCTAAGCGGAAACCATCAACGCCTTTCTTCAGCCAAAACTCAACATTGTCTAATACTGCTTTGCGTACTTCAGGGTTATGGAAGTTTAAATCAGGTTGTTCAGTCAAAAAGTTATGTAAATAATATTGACCACGACGCGGTTCCCACTGCCATGCAGGACCACCAAAAATAGATAACCAGTTATTTGGTTGTGTACCGTCAGGTTTGGCATCTGCCCACACGTACCAATCTGCTTTATCGTTGATCTTATCTTCACGGCTATCAAGGAACCATTGATGTTGATCTGAGGTATGGCTCAATACCTGATCAATAATGATCTTAATATCACGTTGGTGAGCTTGTGCAATGAGTTCATCAAAATCATCAAGGTTACCAAACAATGGGTCGATATCACGATAGTCACTGATGTCATAACCAAAGTCTTTCATTGGTGATTTAAAGAAAGGTGAAACCCAAATAGCATCAACACCTAGGCTTTTAATATAATCAATGCGATCAATGATACCTTTGATATCACCAATGCCATCGCCATTGGTGTCTTGGAAACTGCGCGGATACACTTGATAAATAACCGCACCTTTATACCACTGCTTTTGAGCCATGTTTTTCTCCATCGTGACACTCAGAGTGTGTAAACTGTAAGGCAACCATTAGTCGTATATGTTGCCGGAATGTCAAAAGCATACGTGAAGGGTGTGATACTGTAAAAACTCTGCATACGTATGCACGCCAAATTCACCTCTGTCCTCAGTAAAACTTATTAACTTGATTTAAAATTGAGCAGCATAAATTTAGCGCCGTAAAATTTACCAATTAGTAAAGTAATTGTCTTATTCCAACTCAAAACGCCAGCGTGGTGCATAATATAGCTGGCTTACACCAGAATGGTGCAATGTGATTATTGGTAAGACCAATTATCATTGTTCCATGTGCGTTCCTATTATTATTGCGTTAAGTCACCATTTAAGCGGGATAAATGGCCTAGCACCTATTTCTGTAACCAAATTGGGGGCGAAAATATAGCGAAAATGTTTCATTACTATTAATTTACACAGTAAAATTGATAAATCATTTATATTCAATCGGTTATGGGGTGGATTTGTAAAGATGGTGTTAATATTTGTAATGATGAGCTACGCTGAATACGTATGCATAAATTTGTTAAGAAAATAACCAGGGCGTTAATATTCAATTCGACAACAAAATCAGTCAGCGAATAACAGCTATTATGTTCATGAATAACTGCAACACGTTGACATTACAATTTGGGTAATGGGAAAACATCATGTCTATGTTCAAACCAAGTATATTAACTCTGGCTTTAACAGCCGCAGGTTTAAATAGCTTTGTAGTGTATGCTGCAGAAGAAGAAGACCAAAAAACAAAAAACGACAACGTTGAAGTTATCGAAGTAAAAGGTTTTCGTGGCAGTGTTGTAGAATCTATTAATACTAAACGCTTCACTCCTGAAGTTGTTGAGTCAATCTCAGCTGAAGATATCGGTAAATTACCTGATTCATCAATTGCAGAATCAATTGCACGCCTTCCTGGTTTAACAGCACAACGTCTAGACGGTCGAGCTAGTCGTGTAAGTGTTCGTGGTTTCAGTGAAAACGAAAGTGCAACAACATTCAACGGTCGTGAGCAAGTTTCAATCGGCGACAACCGTGGCGTTGAATTTGACCTTTACCCATCAGAAATTATGAGTGGCGTAACGGTATACAAAACCCCAAGCGCAGGCATTGAAGCAGAAGGTATCGCTGGTGTTATCGACATGCAAACTGTTAAACCTTTAAGCAAAGGTGAGCAAGTTATCATGTTCAATGGCCAGTACGAACAAACGGGTTTTGATAAATTAAACCCAGACGGTGACGATCAAGGTTTCCGTGGTACGTTCTCATATATTGATCAATTTGCTGATGACACAATCGGTGTTGCATTTGCATACAACACGATGAGTTCTCCAAACCAAGAGAAACGTTGGAACGCATGGGGTTACCCTGAGTTTACAGGTGAAGATGGTAATACGTACTCAATCTTAGGTGGTGCTAAGCCATTCGTACGTTCATCAACGCTTGAACGTGATACAGCCATGCTTGTTATTGAAGCTGCGCCGACTGAACGCCTGAACATGACCTTTGATGCTTTATATGTAGATTTCTCTGATGAGAAAATCTTACGTGGTATCGAAGTGCCATTTGCATGGGGCCAAGGTTCAATTGACCCAAGTTCAGCTGTTGTTGACGCAGATTCTGGTTTCATCACAAGCGCAGTAACAGAAGGCCAACGTGTTGTTGTTCGTAATGACTACGAAGAGCGTAACGCGGAGCTAACTCAGTTTGGTTTTAATGCAAATTACGACATCAGCGATGATTGGTCAGTAGAATTTGATGTAAGCCGCTCTGAAGTTGAGCGTCAAATCTGGAGTATCGAAAGCTACTCAGGTACAGGTCGTGGTGATGCAAATGGTGTTGCTGATACGATTGGTTATGAGTTTGACGGTGGTAACACAGGCGCACAATTCAGCCATAACCTTGATTACAGCGATTATGACTTAATTCAACTTGGTGGCCCATTATCTTGGGGTGCAAGTGCTGCACTTAACGATAAGTACGGTCTAACTGATACTGCTTATCAAAATACTGCGCAAGATGGTTTCATCAATGCGCCAGAAATCAATGATGAACTAAGCACATTGAAGCTTGCGGCTAGCAAAGTACTTGATAACGCGTACATCAGCCGTGTGTCATTTGGTATGTCTTACCGCGACCGTGAAAAGAGCAAAGTGTCTGAAGGTTACTTCATGACATTAAAAGACTTCTCTTTATCAAACCCGGGTATGTTATCAATCCCAGAGCAATACCGTTTAGGGTCAGCTAGCCTTGATTTCATTGGCATGGGCAACATGGTTGCTTACGATACCAACGGTCTAGTGAATGATGGTTACTATAGCCTGCTTCAAGAAAGCTTAACTGATTCAAAACACAAGACACAGTCTTGGACAGTTCAAGAAGAAGTAACAGCGTTCTTTGCTCAAGCTGACATTAATGCAGAGCTGGGCTCTATCCCTGTAACAGGTAACGTTGGTGTGCGTTATGTGAAAACTGAACAGTCTTCACAAGGCTTCGCAGCTAACACTGTGGATGGTTTAGTTGTTGTATCACCAACAGATGTAAACCATGACTACAGCCACTTCTTGCCAAGCATCAACTTATCATTTGCAATTGATGAAGAGCAAACAGTACGTTTTGGTGCCGCGAAAACCATTTCTCGTGCTCGCTTAGACGAAATGAACGCGTCAGTTAACGCTACTTACAATCAACAACCAGATGAAAACGGTAACTATTGGAGTGTATCAGGTGGTAACCCTGAGCTTGAGCCAAAAGAAGCAACTGGTTTTGATTTAAGCTACGAAAACTACTTCCATGAAGAAGGTTACTTCGCTGCAGCTGTATTCTATAAAGATATCACTCAGTGGATTTTCGATGGTACTTATGAAATCGACATGAGCGGTGTAGCTGATCCGTCTACTGGTGAAATTCCTGCGACTTCAACTGGCACAGGTTCAGGTAAAGTGAACGGTGGTTCTGGTGACCTATGGGGTTATGAGCTTTCATTAACTCTACCATTCACTATGTTCAGCGAGTCACTTGATGGTTTTGGTTTAATCGCAAGCCATACAGGTGTTGAGCAAGACTTAACTGACCAAAATGGTAACGATTATGAGCTACCTGGTTTATCTGACCAAATCGATAGTTTAACAGTTTACTTTGAGCGTAACGGTTTCCAAGCGCGTACTAGCATGCGTAAGCGTAGCGACTTTAAAGGTGACGTATACGGTTTAGGTTTTGCGACTACACAAGTTGACATTAAAGGCGAAACAATTTGGGATGCTCAAGTTGGTTATGACTTTAGCGAAGGCGGTGTAGAGAGCCTTGACGGTTTATCTGTCACTTTCCAAGTACAGAACATCACAGAAGAGCCGTTCACGTCACTACAAGGTGATAACTCACTTCAAGTACGTGACTACCAAGACTACGGTCGTACATTCCTGTTAGGCTTCAGCTACAAGCTGTAATTAGCTAAAACAGCGATAGAAAATTGCCCTTGTGATTTGTTTTACAAGGGCTTTTTTATATCAGTGAGCTACACTCAATGAATAGAAATTGGCGTTAGGTGTACTATGGAAACAAAAAAAATAACCAAGGTCGTGATTGCCGGTGGTGGCACAGCAGGGTGGATAACCGCTGCATTACTTAATAAAGTACTGGGCAAAGTAATTGATATCACGCTGGTAGAGTCAGCAGAGATTGGCACTGTTGGTGTAGGCGAAGCAAGCATCCCACCTATTTTGCATCTAAATGGTGCGCTAGGCATTTCTGAAAAAGAATTTATTAAGGCCACTGGTGCAACGATTAAGCTCGGTATTGAGTTTGAAAATTGGCGCAGCCAAGATCACAGCTACATGCATGCCTTTGGTGAAATAGGTAAAGATTTTCCGTTTTGTGAGTTTTATCATTTTTGGCTAAAAGCAAATCAAACACAAAACGCGCCTGACTTTTGGGATTTTTCACTTAACTACCAAGCAGCAAAAGCGCATAAATTTGCTCACCTTAAGCACATTCCTAACACTCAGTTGGCGGGCTTACATTATGCCTATCATTTTGATGCCACTCGATACGGCGAATTCTTAAAAGAGTTGGCGCAATCTCGGGGCGTTAAACGCATTGAAGGCAAAATTGAATCGGTTAATCAATGCCATCAAAGCGGGCATGTTCGTTCTTTGTTACTTAAAAATGGCGAGCAAATAGACGGCGACTTATTTATTGATTGCACCGGTTTGCGTGCTTTATTAATAGAGCAAACACTTAATACCGGCTTTGAAGATTGGTCGCATTGGTTACCGTGTGATAGCGCGATTGCGGTGCAAAGTGAATCAGCTTCGGATGCAATTCCTTATACACGTTCAATTGCAAGAGACTCAGGCTGGCAGTGGCAAATACCATTACAGCATCGAGTAGGCAACGGGCTTGTGTATTCTTCTCGTTTCTTATCAGACGAAGCGGCAAAACAACAACTCTTGGATAATTTACCTGCCAAACCACTGACAGAGCCGCGTGTTATTAAGTTTAAAACAGGCCGCCGTTTAAAGCAGTGGCATAAAAATGTGGTATCGGTCGGCTTATCAAGCGGCTTTTTAGAGCCATTAGAATCGACCAGTATTCATTTAATTCAAAGTGCAGCCATTCGTTTAATTAAGTTTTTTCCTCATCAAGGTATTAAACAAAGCCTTGTAGATGAATTTAATCAACAAAGTAAAACAGAATTTGAGCGAATTCGTGATTTTATTATTCTTCATTACAAGCTTACTGAGCGTGATGACAGTGCGTTTTGGCGTTTTTGTAAAGGCATGGATATTCCATGCAGTCTCAGAAAGAAAATTGAGCTATTTAAAACCAGCGGCAAGCTAATTAGAGAAGACGATGAGCTATTTGCCGAAATCGCATGGCAGCAAGTAATGATAGGGCAAGGGCTTATCGCAGAGGATCACCATCCTTTAACAGATGCGTTATCTGATAAGCAATTAAATGAGTTATTTAGCAATTTAAAAACCTTGATTAATAGCACTGTCGAGCAGTTGCCGACCCACAATCAATTCTTAGAAAAAGTACAAAATTAATTATGAAAAAAACACAAACATTTTTAGCGTTAACAACCGCATTTACACTTTTTAACTCAACAGCAAGTTTTGCAATTACTGCGTCACCAGAAAACTGGTGGGTAGGGATGCAAAACGACTCATTACAAGTCATGCTTTACGATAACAATATTGCTAACAAAGCGTGGCAAATGGTGCCTTACAAAGGCGTTGAGTTTAAAGGGGTGACAACAACAAATAACCCTAACTACGCGTTTTTAGATTTAACCATCAGCGAGAATGCAAAGGCGGGAACACTGACTTTTAAAGCTGAAGACGGCACCACCTTTACTTATCCGTTAAATGAGCGTGATAAGCAAAGTGCCAATCGTCATGGCTTTACAAATAGAGACACGCTTTATTTAATAAACCCTGATCGCTTTGTAAATGGTGACCCAAGTAACGATAGTGTTGCAGGTATGCAGGAGGCTGCAAACCCAAGCTTTAAAGGTGGCCGACATGGCGGTGATATTCAAGGTGTTATCAATAGCCTAGATTACCTTGAGGACCTCGGTGTAACGCAACTTTGGTTAACACCGGTGCTTGAAAATGACATGCCAAGTTATTCTTATCATGGTTATGCTATTACTGATTTTTACAAAGTTGATCCGCGTATGGGCAGTAATGCGCTTTATAAAACCTTATCTGCAGAAGCGAAAGAGCATGGTATCGGCTTAGTGATGGACATGGTACTTAACCACTTTGGTTCATCGCATCAGTGGATGAGTGACATGCCAACGGCAGATTGGGTTAACTTTGATGGCAAGTTTGAAAACGGTAAAAATGCCACTAGTCACGCCAGACAAACAATTCAAGACCCTCATGCGAGCCAATACGACAAACGTCAATTTAATGATGGTTGGTTTGTTGAGACGATGCCTGATTTAAATCAGCGCCAGCCGTTACTATCAACGTATCTAATTCAAAATGCCATTTGGTGGATTGAATACGCCAACTTAAGCGGCATTCGTGTTGATACCTATTCATACTCAGATAAAGCATTTTTAGCCGATTGGACTAAAGCGATTATGACCGAGTATCCAAACTTTAATATTGTTGGTGAAGAGTGGACAACCAACCCAGCAATTGCATCTTATTGGCAACGTGGCAAAGTCAATCAAGATGGTTATACCTCTGAGTTACCAAGTGTAATGGACTTTTCATTACAAGAGGCGTTGATCCAAGCACTTAACGAAGAAGAAAGCTGGAATACAGGTTGGGTTAAAGTGTATCAATCGCTGGCGAATGACTTTTTGTATGCTGATACAGATAACATTTTAGTGTTTGCAGATAACCATGACATGAGCCGTGTTTACACTGAGCTGGGTCAAGACCTTGCAAAAACTAAATTAGCCATGACGCTGTTGTTAACAACTCGTGGTATTCCACAAATTTATTACGGCACTGAGCTGCTGCTCGATAACACGCCAAGCAATGACCACGGTGATATTCGCATTGACTTCCCGGGTGGGTTTAAAGGTCAAAAAGCGAATGCCTTCACAGGTAAGGGGCTTTCAGCTGATCAGCAAGAGATGTTAGCTAGCATGAAAAAACTGCTTAAGCTTCGTCAAGAAAAACCAGCGTTAAGCGAAGGTCGTTTAATGCATTTTTCACCCAAGCAAGGCGTTTACAGCTATGTGAGAGAGCACAATGGCCAAACTGTATTGGTTGTTCTTAACAAAAACCAACAAGCTATTGATTGGGATTTAAGCTACATGCAAGAAGTGCTGAAAGGCAATAATAAAGGACGCGATTTAATCAGCGAAGAGCGTGTTGATCTTGCTGCGCCAATCCGCTTAAAAGCTATGCAAGCACGCTTAATAGAGCTTGAATAATTGCAACTAATAGGCTGAATACGTATGCATTTACTGTCCGTATGCAGCCCTTAACATTAGTATGAACTGATATTTACAGAAAAATGAAGTAATGATGACAACATACAAACTAACTGCGTTAGTAGTGGCTTCGGTTTTAGGTTTAACTGCCTGTGGTAACGATGCGCCAGTACAGCAGAACACGCAACAGCAGCAATCAGAATCTAGCCAAGCAGCTATCTCTAAGCCTGTGGTTTACCAAGTATTCACTCGATTATTTGGTAACACTAACACCACCAATAAACCGTGGGGCACATTAGAAGAAAATGGGGTAGGTAAATTCGCTGATTTTAATGATGCAGCATTACAAGGCATTAAAGAACTAGGTACAACACATGTTTGGTATACTGGTGTACCGCGTCATGCTTTAGTAACTGACTATACCGAATACGGTTTGTCACAAGATGATCCTGATGTTGTAAAAGGCCGTGCAGGCTCGCCTTATGCAGTGAAAGATTATTACGATGTTAATCCTGATTTAGCAATTAACCCTGAGCGCCGCTTAGAAGAGTTTGTAGAGCTAATCAATCGTACTCATAAGCACGGTATGAAAGTGGTTATTGATATTGTGCCAAATCACGTAGCGCGTAACTATGAGTCGGTTGCTAAGCCTGAAGGCGTAAAGGATTTTGGTGCTGAAGATGACACGACGAAAACCTATGCTCGCGATAATAACTTTTATTATGTAACAGGGCAGTCATTTCAAGTGCCAACAAGCGATAGCTACCAAGTGTTAGGTGGTAACCCGCATCCTCTTGCTGATAATCAGTTTGCCGAAACCCCTGCAAAATGGACGGGTAATGGAGCCCGTGCCGCTAAACCTGACATTAATGATTGGTACGAAACAGTTAAAATCAATTACGGTGTGAAACCAGATGGCAGCTACGATTTCCCGACACTACCGGATGATTACGCTGATAAAGATTACCGTGCGCACTACGCATTTTGGCAAGATAAAGACCTACCAAATAGCTGGTATAAATTCCGCGATATCGCGCTTTATTGGTTAGATAAAGGTGTTGATGGTTTCCGTTATGATATGGCCGAGATGGTGCCTGTTGAGTTTTGGAGCTTTTTAAATTCATCAATCAAGATGCAAAAAAGCGATGCCTTTATTTTGGCTGAGGTATATAACCCAACGCTTTACCGCCCATATATCCAACAAGGTAAGATGGATTACCTTTACGACAAAGTCGGTTTTTACGACACGGTTAAAGCTGTGATGCAAGGCAAGCAATCAGCGGATACTATTTTCGATATCCAAAGCCAAGTGGCGGATATTGAAGAGCATATGCTGCACTTCTTAGAAAACCATGATGAGCAACGTATTGCTAGCCCAGATTTCGCTGGTAGTAGTGAAAAAGGTAAGCCAGCGATGGTGGTATCTACATTGATGTCGCGCTCGCCAACATTACTTTATTTTGGTCAAGCTGTCGGTGAAGATGGCTCTGAGGACGGTGGTTTTGGCGACCCAACGCGTACCAGCATTTTCGATTATATGGGTGTACCTGCGCATCAAGCATGGATGAATAATGGTAAATTCGATGGCGGTGCGCTTTCAAAGCAGCAAGCTGATCTTCGCGCTTACTACACCGAGTTAATGTCGTTAAACACACTGCCTGCCATTGTTGGTGGTGACATGCAAGCGGTTGAATTGACAGGCTCAGAACAAGTCATTGCTTTTACGCGCAAGCTAGGTCAACAACTAGTGCTTGTAGTAAGTAACTTTTCAGAAAACCCACAAAATGTTGAGCTTACTCTTAACCAAACGTTGTTACCTAAGCTTAATCACAGTGGCTTAACGTTAATTGATAACCTAGAAAATCATGCCGACATTGTGATTTCTGAGGCAGCTACGAATGCGCCAATTCAACTACAGCTGAATGGCTTAAGCAGTGCAGTATTTACCTTAAAGGCTGACTATGAATAATAACAAACCAACGCTGAGCTTTTGGCAAATATGGAATATGTGTTTTGGATTCCTTGGTATCCAATTTGGCTTCGCATTACAAAACGGTAATGTAAGCCGTATTTTTCAAACTTTAGGTGCCAATGTTGATGATATTCCAATCCTTTGGGTTGCAGCACCATTAACAGGTCTAATTGTACAACCGATCATCGGTTACTGGAGCGATAAAACTTGGAATAAGTTAGGTCGTCGTCGTCCGTTCTTTTTCTATGGGGCTATTTTAACGACGTTATCGTTATTCATTATGCCTAACTCACCAAGCCTTTGGATTGCGGCGGGTATGTTATGGATCATGGATGCGTCAATTAACGTGACTATGGAGCCATTCCGCGCTCTTGTCAGTGATAACTTACCGAAAAAGCAACGTGCAACTGGTTATGCGATGCAAAGCTTCTTCATTGGTGTTGGTGCGGTTGTTGCGTCTGCATTACCTTGGATGATGACTAACTGGTTCGATATTGCTAATACGGCACCTGCTGGGCAAATTCCAGATTCTGTAAAATTTTCGTTTTACTTTGGTGCAGTAGTTTTATTAGTTGCTGTGTTTTGGACTGTATTTACCACGAAAGAATATTCACCAGAAGAACTTGAAAGCTTTCATGAACAAGAGCAAAGCGATGACTCGAGTGATGTTCAAAGTGATGTAAACTTTAACAAAGGCGCTGCAATCTTTACGGTTCTTGGTCTAGTAGTACTTGGTATTGTAACGGGTCTATCACTTGAAAAAGAGCTTTATTTACTCGCTGGTGGTTTGATTAGCTTTGGTGTTATTCAATTTATTGCTGGTGCTTTAAAGGCTAAAAACGCAACCAGTGGTGGCTTTTATCAAGTTGTGAATGATGTATTCACTATGCCAGAAACGATGAAACAATTGGCTTGGGTACAATTTTTTAGCTGGTTCTCATTGTTTGCAATGTGGATTTACACCACGTCGGCAGTAACTAGCTTCCACTACGGCAGCAGTGATACAAGCTCTCTTGCCTACAATAACGGTGCGGATTGGGTTGGTGTATTATTTGCCGCTTACAATGGTTTTGCTGCCATTGCAGCACTGTGTATTCCGATTATTGTTAAAAAAGTAGGGCTAAAAATGGCCCATGCTCTCAACCTAGTGTTAGGTGCATTGGGTCTGGTCAGCTTCATTATTATCAAAGATCCAAGTTTACTGATCTGGCCAATGATTGGAGTAGGGTTTGCTTGGGCGTCAATTCTCTCCTTACCATACGCAATGTTAAGTACCTCAGTACCAAGTAAAAAAATGGGTGTGTACATGGGTATTTTTAACTTCTTTATTGTTATTCCGCAGCTGTTAGCGGCAAGCGTATTAGGCCTAATTTTACGTCACTTTTTTGATAATCAACCGATTTATGCGTTAGTGCTAGGTGCAGTGTCATTCGTACTAGCAGCGGTCGCTGTGCTGCGCGTTAAGCAACAATAATAAGGACACACAATGAAAAATTTTAATCTTATTACAGCAAGCTTGTTAGCGTTAGGTTTAACAGCTTGTAGTTCAGAGCAATCAGTTAATACAGTCGCTGAGCAAGTGTCGGCGCCAGGCGCACCGGGCGTTGAGCCTTTTTGGGCATACTCAGGTAAAACGGGTATTGGTACCTCTTACGAGCAATACCAAGACGGCCACTATAGCGACGCAGCTGCTACTGGCAAAGTATCAAAAGTTTGGTTTTCAATCGCGAAAGGCATGATCACAGAAACCATGTTTGGTTTAATTCACCAAGCGCAAATCAAAGATATGCAGTTTGTTGTAGTCGGTAAAGACTTTACCGTTACAGAGAACGATAATCTCGATGTGAGCATTGATTATTTATTCAAAGACGACGCAGGTCGCCCATTATCGCTTGCTTACAAAGTGGTAAGTAAAGATAAGCAAGGTCGTTTCACCTTAGAAAAACATATCTTTACAGATCCAAACGGCCAAACTTTGTTTGTTCGTAGCGTATTTAATACCGACCTTGAAGGTGTTAAAGCCTACGTTAATGTGAATCCTTACATCGATAACAACGGCTTAGACGATTTCGCAAAAGTCACTGATAAGGGCCTAGTTGCTTGGCAAGATGATAACTTTTTATCTTTACAAGCCGCTCAACCATTTAAGCAAGCAAGCGTTGGCTTTACAGGTGTTAGTGATGGCTTAAAAGAGTTAAAAGCAACACAATCACTCTCAACGACTTACCAAAATACCGGTGATAAGTCGGGCAATGTAAGCTTACTTGCAGAGCTTGGCGAAGTATCAAAAAACACCACTTTTGATTTAGCTTTAAGTTTTGGTAACACTGAAGCTGCAAGTTTAAAAGAAGGTCAAGCAAGTTTAAACCAAGGCTACCAAAAAGTGCTTGCTGCATATAACGGTGAAGGTGCTGCAATTGGTTGGCAAGACTACTTAGCAAGCCTTGAACCTTTGAGCACATTAACTAACAGCACCGCAGATAATGGTAAGTTGCTTTATACCAGCGCCATGGTGTTAAAAGCGCAAGAAGATAAAACTCATGCTGGTGCTTTAATTGCGTCACTTTCTAACCCTTGGGGTGAAACAGTATCAGCCAAAACAGGTTCTACCGGTTATAAAGCGGTTTGGGTACGTGATTTCTATCAAGTAGCAATGGCATTTATGGCCATGGGTGATACACGTACCGCAAAAACGGCGTTTGAATATCTAGAAAAAGTACAAGTAACAGATAACACATCAGGCAATGGTGGTGACACGGGTTGGTTCTTACAAAAGACGCATGTTGATGGTGAGCTTGAGTGGGTAGGTGTTCAGCTTGACCAAACAGCAATGCCAATTATGTTAGCGTGGAAACTACATCAAGCTGGCGTACTTAGCGATCAAGAGCTGACAGATTGGTATGGCAAAATGTTAAAACCAGCTGCTGATTTTTTAGTTGATGGTGGCCTTGCGAAAATTCTTTGGAACGACACACAAATTACACCGCCAGCAACGCAACAAGAGCGTTGGGAAGAACAAAATGGTTTTTCACCATCAACAACTGCAGCGGTTGTTACAGGCCTTGTGACAGCTGCTGATATTGCTAAAAAAGCAGGTGACACTAAAAATGCAGAGCGTTACTTAGCAACGGCTAAAACCTACAACAGTGAAATTGAAAGCACAATGTTTACGACTCAAGGTAACCTTAAGTCTGAAAACAGCGATGGTGAATATTTCATTCGTATTGGTCAAGACAAAGATCCAAACTCATCAACCACACTTAACGCCAATAATGGCCGTGAAGGTTTTGATAAAAAGCAAATCCTTGATGGTGGTTTCTTAGAGCTTGTACGTTATGGTGTTCGTGATGCACTTGCGCCAAGCATTGTAAAAACATTACCAGAATACGATGACGAAACCTTAGTCGATAATCTGCAAGTGCGTTACACCTTTAATTTTGCTGATGGCTCAGGGTCATTCCCTGGTTACCGTCGCTATGGTAACGATGGTTACGGTGAAGATGAAGTGACAGGTAACAACTATGCCGAAGGTGGTAACAACACCCCTGGTCAACGTGGTCGTGTATGGCCGTTTTTCACAGGTGAACGTGGTCACTATGAAATCGCTGCGGCAAACGCAACTAATAGCCTTGATGCGATGAAGCAACAAGCGATTAAAGACACCTATGTAAAAGGTATGGAAGCATTTGCCAATGAAGGCATGATGTTACCTGAACAAGTTTGGGATGGCGTAGGCAACAATAAAGCAGGCTATCAGTTAGGTGAGGGGACAAACTCAGCCACACCACTGGCTTGGACACACGCTGAATACATTAAGTTACTCCGTTCAGTGAGTGATAAACATGTGTGGGACCATTACCCTGTGGTTGAAAAAGCCCTCAAGTAATACCTTATTAATAAGCCGCAATTCATTTGCGGCTTTTTAGTTTAAATTTGAGTAGACATTATGTTTAAGAAATTAATTTGTTTAACCTTGATGCTATTTACAGGTGTCACTTTTGCAAATGTGATAATCCCTGAGGTGTCAAAAGGGCATCTTGATGTTAAAGAAAACTTTAGTTCAAAGTACGTTGAGAGCCGCTTTTTAAATATCTGGTTACCACCAGGTTATAACAACACGCGTAAGTATGATGTTTTATATATGCATGATGGTCGAATGTTGTTTGATGCCAAAACAACATGGAATAAACAAGAATGGCAAGTTGATGAAGTTGCCGCGAAGTTAATTCAAAGCGGTAAAGTTAAGCCATTTATTGTTGTTGGCATTCCAAATGCGGTAGAAAATCGTCATAGCGAGTATTTTCCGCAAAAAGTATTTGAAAGTTTAGCAAAGCAAAAACAAGCAGATTTATTTGAGTTAGAGAGGTATCCAGGGCAAAAGCTGTTTTACTCTAAGGTTTATTCAGACAACTATGCTCGCTTTGTTGTTGAAGAAGTCATTCCCTTTATTGAGGATAACTATTCAGTAAATAAAGGTTTTGAACATCGGTATATCGCAGGATCAAGCATGGGAGGGCTTATTTCTTGGTATACATTACTTCAATATCCAAATGAGTTTGCCGGCGCAATTTGTATGTCTACGCATTGGCCAGGGATTTTTACTTATGACAAACAAGTATTTACTGCTTTCAAGCAGTATATTTCTGACAATATTGGCAAACTAACAACACAAAAAGTTTACTTCGATTATGGAGATGGCACATTAGACTCCATGTATCCTGATCTTCAAAAACAAATTGATAATGTATTTATGCAACACGGTTATCCAGCTTCGTTATGGCAGAGTCAATATTTCCCAGGTGCGACGCATGCAGAAGTTGATTGGGCTAAGCGATTGCAAATCCCACTTGAGTTTATGTTCAGAGCAAACTCGCAAGCACTGTAATAATTGATTGATTAAAAGAATCGAACTGCTTCTGCTAGGCTAAATGCCTGTATTAAAGGTATTTATAGCACGAAGCTATAACTATGAAGTAAAAACTTAATTACATACCCAATATTTATTGGGCATGGCTTTTGGTAAAAGGAAAAATAATGTTAAAAAAACTAGCCTTATGTGGTTTGTTAGCAATAAGCACGCAAAGTAAAGCGGATGACTATTTGCTTTACTTTATGGGGGGGGCAATCAAATATGGAAGGTTTTGGCTTTAATAAAGACTTACCTGCACAGTATAAAAAGCCAGTTGAAAATACCTTATTCTTTTTTGGTAACCCTGTTGCTGATGATGCATTAAATGGTGGCAAAGGTGTTTGGACTAATTTAATGCCTGGTTTTGGAACAGGGGCAAGATCGACAGAGCATTCAATTATTTTATCTGACAGGTTTGGTCCTGAATTGAGTTTTGGTAAACGCTTATCTGAGCTAACGGGTAAAAAAATAGCCATTATTAAATATGCGCGGGGTGGCTCATCTATTGCACTTGGGGCATCTGGCTTTGGTACGTGGGGGCAGAACTATGCTGACAACACTAAGATCAACCAATGGGATAACTTTCAAACTACCGTAAGAGCTGCGTTAGCGAACAATGATATAGATGGTGATGGTGAAGCCGATACTTTAGTCCCAGCAGGGATAATTTGGATGCAGGGTGAGGCAGATGCCTATCATGAGCAAGCATCTAAGGTTTATTTAGCTAATTTAACAAGCCTGATGAATGATATGAAGATGACTTTTGGCAATAGAGAGTTACCAATCATTCTTGGCAGAATCGAAGACTCTGGTAAAACACCTGAAACACGCATGATGCCATATATAGAGAGAGTATGGGATGCTCAGAAAAAGTATGTTTACTCAAATGCTAACGCTCATTTAGTCGCCTTTGATGAGCCGGTCGAATTCATTGAAGATAAATGGCACTATAAAAGTAATTACTATATAAAACTAGGTAACCTTTTTGCAGAGAAAGCAGCCGAAACATTAGCTAAGTAAGTTTCTTTTAAATATCTAATTAAATAATTAAACCGCCGAATTAACCTCGGCGGTTTTTTGTTTATAATAGGGCCAAATTTAAAATGGAATTTACCATGAATAAGCAAAATTTTATTCTTGTTATACTTATTCTCATTGCTTTACCTGTGTGCTTAATTAAAGCTGAGGCAGCTGAACTTAAACCCTTCACTACAGATGGTTGCAGCTCTTTTCCTGATGGAACGATAGAACACAAAAACTTATGGTTAGCTTGCTGCACTGCCCATGATCTCGCTTATTGGCAAGGCGGTACTTTCAAGCAACGTGAGCAAGCTGATATAGATTTAAAAGCGTGTGTTGCACAAGTGGGTGAGCAAGAAATTGCGGTATTGATGCTTGCCGGTGTCAGAGTGGGAGGGACACCTTTTTTACCTACCAGCTTTCGCTGGGGTTATGGCTGGCCATACCCCAAGTTTTATGGCGAACTCACTGAGCAAGAGCGCTCACAAGTTGAAAACCGTTTAGCAGAATACGCTAATACTGAACAGCATTAATACTTAATAAAGAGAATGGGCAGAGAGCAGCCTATTCGAGTTTTTATAATTATTTAAAATGGAGTTTGTAGATGATCAAAACAGCCGGGATGTTACTTTTATTATTAGCTCTTAATTCTCAAGCACAAAGCTTTCAATCTAAACTTGTTGAAGCTGCTAAAGAGCGTACTGAACACTTTGTAGTTTATAACGGAAGTTATCGAAAAATAGACTATCCCAATGGTGATGTACCTAAGAATATAGGTGTATGTACCGACGTGGTTATTCGTACTTACAGAGCTTTAGGAATTGATTTACAAGCGCTTGTACATGAGGATATGCGCGACAACTTTAGCTTATATCCTTCAAAACGAATTTGGGGCTTAACCAAACCAGATACCAATATTGACCATCGCAGGGTACCTAACCTACAAGTGTTTTTTGAAAGACATGGTGAAAGTCATGTTATTAGTAAAACAGCTGCTGACTATCAAGCAGGTGATATTGTGACTTGGGTTCTACCTAATAATAGGCCTCATATAGGTATCGTTACAGATGAACTATCGAAAGATAAATTAAGACCTCTGATTGTTCATAACATAGGCTGGGGTCCTAAAATGGAAGATATGTTATTCACTTACAAAATTACAGGGCATTACCGATATAAACCCTAACATTCACACTAAGCTTCAATTAGTTACCACTTTAGTATACATTTAAGGCATTGCTGTACCTTTATTGGGTTTGGTCTGATTTTTAACTTAAAGGGATTTATATGAAAAATGTTAGTAAATGCATTGCCAGTATTTTGTTGCTACTTCCGACGACTATTTTTGCTGCTCAAGAAGTTGTGATCGAAAAGTCAGATAAATTTACCGAACTCTCAAAAGACTTAAAGGTAAGTGTTAGGACTGGACCTACAAAAAATGCCAAAATTTATGACTTTTCGACCAAAAAAATAACCATCACTGATGAGCATAGTGCGCCTTTTCAACGTTACTATTTGCAAATTGCCTCAGCAGATAAAGAATGGGCTAAGGAAATCATTACGTTTGATGATAAAACAAATATAATTGACTTAAATGCACTACTTTTTGGTCAATTGGTAGACACTTCTGAGCTGAAGAAATTAGACTCAGCGCATGCTTTTTCTTTATATAATCGTCTTGAAAATATTCTCTCGGAAGAATATGGCACATTTGAACAGGTTTACAATGATGGCCTTGCGGACTATTTAAATTATATGTCGATAGACGCCGGTTTTGAGAATTACATAGCAAGAACCGGGGGAGCGGGCGATAAACTCACAGAGTCACTAAAAGAAATAAAGCTGCCGCCTCTTGTTGAACACCAACAATTGATGAGTGAGTTTATTAAAGCTGTAAATCAAAAGGACAAAACCTGGTTGTTGGCTCAGCAAAGACCAAATTCCTCAGAGCGAGACTCGGGAATTTATGCGCGCGGTTTAAACGTGCTGTTTGAATATTTTGATAGCATAGGTAACCCTACAAAGTTTAGTGTTACCCGAGAAACACAAGGTCGCTCTTATGATCTTAATTCAAATAAACACTTTATTGTTGAATTGCTTGAGCACAAAGGCCGACGAGAAAAAATAGAGATGGAGTTTATGTTTGTAGATACATATGGTGGCCGCTTTATTGCTGAATACGACATTACAGGTGTGCGTTTTCGTTAAGTAACGGTTTTAAATAAAGCAGAAAAGCCGCAGGTTACGAAAACATGCGGCTTTGATATTTCTTGGTTACAGCCCTGCTTTTTTAGCGCGGGCAGTGTGTAGTTTTTTGTAACTTTCGATTAAACGAAGGTGTCTGTCTAAACCCTCAAGCTTCATGCTGGTTTCTGTTAAACCATAGAACATTACATCGCCGTTAATTGAACCAACGACAGCATCCATCGTATCTTGTCCAAACATACGGGTGAAGCTATGAATGTAATCTTCAATCTCTAGGTCATCGCTGAGTGCGACTTCTAACGTTGCATGCATTGCTTGGTAGAATAGGCCGCGTTCAACAATGGTATTATCGTTATACTGTAAGAATGCTTCAACAAGCTCCATTGCTGCTTCTAAGTCACCAAGAGCTAGGTAAATAAGTAGCTTCAGCTCAAGAATCGTTAACTGACCCCATACTGTGTTTTCATCAAACTCAATACCGATTAAGGTGATGATATCTATGTAGTTATCAAGTTCACTTTGTTCTAAGCGCTCAACTAAATCAGCAAGTTGATCTTCTGATAAACGATGCAGGTTTAGGATATCTTCGCGGAAATTAAGTGCTTTATTGGTATTATCCCAAATCAAGTCTTCCACTGGATACACTTCTGAGTAATCAGGCACTAAAATGCGGCATGCGGTACCAAGATCTGAGAATTCAGCAATGTAAGCTTCTTTACCTAAACTTTCTAATATACCGAATAAGCTCTCAGTTTCTTCCTCATTGCTACCAGAGAAATCCCACTCTACAAAATCATAATCGTGTTTAGCGCTGAAGAAACGCCATGAGATCACGCCAGTTGAATCAATAAAGTGCTCTACAAAGTTTTCTGGCTCCGACACAGCCATGCTATTGAACGTCGGCTTAGGCACATCGTTTAAGCCTTCAAAGCTTCTACCTTGTAATAGCTCAGTTAAGCTGCGCTCTAACGCAACTTCAAAGCTTGGGTGCGCACCAAAAGAAGCAAATACACCGCCTGTTTTAGGGTTCATAAGTGTTACGCACATCACTGGGAACTGACCACCTAGCGAGGCATCTTTTACTACAACAGGGAAACCTTGTTCTTCAAGACCATTAATACCCGCAACAATACCTGGGTATTTATTTAAAACGTCCTCTGGTACGTCTGGTAAAACAATTTCTTGCTCAATGATTTGGCGCTTAACTGCACGCTCAAAAATTTCAGATAAACACTGTACTTTTGCTTCGGCAAAGTTGTTTCCAGCACTCATACCATTACTTAAGAATAAGTTTTCAATTAGGTTTGAAGGGAAGTAAACCGTTTCACCGTCAGAGTGGCGTACATAAGGAATAGAGCATATACCACGTTCTTTATTACCAGAGTTAGTATCGATTAAGTGTGAGCCGCATAGCTCACCATCTGGATTATAAATTTCACGGGTATAATCATCTAATATGCCCTCAGGTAGAGAGTCATCGTCAGTCAGAGCAAACCACTTTTCATTTGGGTAATGAACAAACTCGCTATTAGCAATGTCTTCACCTAAGAACTGGTCGTTATAGAAGAAGTTACAGTTTAAGCGCTCAATAAATTCGCCTAAAGCTGAGCATAGCGCGCTTTCTTTCGTTGCACCTTTACCATTGGTAAAACACATAGGCGAAGCTGCATCCCGAATATGAAGTGACCATACATTTGGCACAATATTACGCCATGAAGAAATCTCGATTTTCATCCCTAACTCTTCAAGGATGGCCGTCATATTTGCGATGGTTTCTTCAAGTGGTAAATCTTTACCTAAAATAAAGGTATTACTGTCATCACCGGGTTTTGCCATCAACATTGCTTGCGCGTCGGCTTCGATGCTTTCAACAGTATCGATCTTAAATTCAGGGCCAGTTTGAATAACACGTTTAACTGTACAGCGCTCGACAGAGCGTAAAATACCTGTGCGATCTTTCTCAGAAAGGCTTTCTGGTAACTCAACCTGAATTTGGAAAATTTGGTTATAGCGGTCTTCTGGGTCAACGATATTGTTTTGCGCAACACGAATACCGTCAGTCGGGATATCACGTGAATTACAATACACTTTAATAAAGTAAGCCGCACACAATGCAGAAGATGCTAAGAAGTAATCGAATGGACTTGGTGCAGTGCCATCACCCTTATAGCGAATAGGTTGGTCTGCAATGACAGAGAAATCATCAAACTTTGCTTCAAGTCTGAGGTTGTCGAGAAAATTAACTTTAATTTCCATTAAAAAATTCCACCTTTGTGCGCGTTGTTATCTAAAGCATTGTTAGCCAGATAAGCATTTTCAACATAATAGGTGTAATTATCTGCTTTTTCGAAGTAATAGTCTTGGGTAAATCGAAAAAAAACTGATTT
Organism: Pseudoalteromonas sp. PAST1; assembly: GCF_021532515.1. Taxonomy (NCBI): domain Bacteria; kingdom Pseudomonadati; phylum Pseudomonadota; class Gammaproteobacteria; order Alteromonadales; family Pseudoalteromonadaceae; genus Pseudoalteromonas; species Pseudoalteromonas sp. PAST1. Next base: position 113,397 of record NZ_JAKGBH010000011.1, read on the forward strand.
TAATGCAATAAGTGTCTGGTTAGGGAGGGAGTAGGCGATAACAAAGCTGTTATCGCTAAAAATTAAACACTTGAACCGCGAATAATTAACCGAGGTGGTAAAAGGGTATTCTCGACATCTTCACCACGAATAAGTTTGAGCAGGTTATCGACCAACATTTGTCCGGCGAGGGTGGTGTCTTGCTGAACAGTGGTAAGTGGTGGGTTTACAAAGCTGGCAACCGCAATATTATCAAAGCCAACAACGTGCACATCATCAGGAACCTTTATTTTTGCTTCTTTCAATGCGCGAATAGCTCCAATCGCAATAAGGTCACTGGCAGCAAATAATGAGTTAAAACGAATGTTATTTGCTAAGAGTGAACGAGTCGCGTGATAGCCTGATTCTTCTGTTGAAATAGCATTTGCCATCTTACGTTCGTTTAAATTCACGCCCTTGGCTAGAAATGCATCTTTAAAGCCTTGGTAGCGAGCAAAAAATTCTGGACTATGCTCAGATGCATCACCAATAAATGCACAATCGGTTCTTCCTGTTGCGAGTAAATGTTCTGCTGCTAATTTACCACCTCCGTAGTTATCACAGCTCACAGTTAAATCTGGGCGGTTATCGACGCTTGCGCCCCAACAGACAAATTTAGTGTGCTGATCTATTAGGGTTTTAAATTTAGGTTGATAATCAAGGTAATCACCATAACCAAGCAGTATTAAGCCATCTGCACGATGGCTGTCTTCGTAATCGGCTTGCCAATCAGAGCTGCTCGACTGAAACGATACCAGTAAGTCGTAGCCTTCTTTTGCACAGGCTCTGGTTATACTACCTAGCATCGCCAAAAAGAAAGGGTTTATTTGTGATTCATCCGAAGTGGGATCTTCAAATAATAACAGGGCGAGGGTGCTACTTTGCTGTGTTCTTAAGTTACTGGCATTTTTATCAACTTTGTAGTTGAGCTGCTTTGCTACCTCATGAACACGTCGACGGGTTTCTTCGTTGACCAAAGGGCTATTTCGCAGCGCGCGAGACACGGTTGACTGCGACACACCCGCATAATGTGCAATGTCAAAAGATGTCGCCTTACCTTTCATATGGTTACCAAATAACAGAACTAGTAATTGCCATTTTCGGCTATTTAATATTTTTTTCAAGCTATTTGTGACAAGCCGCGAGAGTGTGGCTGTTCTGTACACAGTTAGGTATTTTTTATGCGTATATAAATGTCTTTTCGATACTTAATACGCATGTTTTCTCATTAAATACGTATGCATGCACAAATAATGAAAATTTTTATTGATCCAAATCTGACACCGGTGTCATAATGTCACTGTTTTATCATTTTGTTGTCAAAACGTATTTGGCTGCCCATTCATTTGGGCAGCATTTTTTTAATACAAAAGATAGCTTCTTTGAGGCAATGACCCAAAGTTTAGCAGACACAGTGGCTTTGCCATTGAAAACTAGAACAATAAGCGGCAACTAGCTTAGACAAATAGAGAAAACATCATGAACACACAGACAACCACAGAATTCGCTCCTATTCTTGTTGCCGATATCGGCGGCACTAACGCTCGTTTCGCTTTAATCACTGACTTTAATGCACAAACTAACCAGTTTGTTATCGAGCACAATTTAACTTTTCCAAGTGCAGATTTTGGCTCTTTAGAAAGTGCGATTAACCAGTACTTTAGTCAAATTTCGTTTCCAAAGCCAAGCCGTGCATGTTTAGCAGTAGCTGGCCCGATTAAAGCAGGTCAAGTTCATTTAACTAACCTTGGCTGGCACTTTAACGTTGCCGATTTAAAAGCTGAGTTTTTATTTGAGCAACTTGAAGTAATCAACGACTTTGCAGCATTTGCTTATGCGGCACCTTATTTAGATGATTCGCAAAATATGGCTGTTAAAGCAGGTCAGGCGGATGAAAATGCGAATATCGCAGTTATGGGGCCTGGTACAGGTTTTGGTGCTGCATGTTTAGTTCGCACATCACAAGGCAGTGCTGTTCTTAGCTGTGAAGCAGGGCACATTACCCTTGCAGCTGTCACAGACTTAGACCGTAGGCTAATTACTGAGCTTAAAAAGCAATTAAATCATGTTTCTGTGGAGACTGTGTTCTCAGGCCCTGGTATTTCTCATTTATATGGCGCTATGGCAGCGGTAAAAGGCGTTGAAGCGAAGAATTTAGATGCAGCACAAATTAGCGAGCTTGCAACCACTGGTCAATGCGAAGTCTGTGATGCAACACTCAATCAATTTTGTGATTGGATTGGTAGTGTAGCAGGGGACTTAGCCCTGACATTTGGTGCGTTAGGTGGCGTATTTATTGGTGGTGGTATTTTACCTCGTATGCAACAACGTTTATTATCTAGTCGATTTGTTGAACGTTTTGCAGACAAAGGCATTATGTCGCAATATACTTCACAGATCCCTGTTACGCTTGTAACACAAGACAACATTCCATTCATTGGTGCTGCTGCGTGTATACATGTTAAAAGTAACGCGTAATTAGCAGTTGGATGTAGAGCGGATGAAGAAAGTAACCATCAACAGTGTCGCCAGCTATGCCGGTGTATCGAAAAAAACAGTATCTCGCGTGCTTAACAATGAGCCAAACGTGAGTGATGCAACGCGCGAAAAAGTACTTAAAGTATTTAAAGAGCTCGATTACACGCCAAACCCAATCGCTAGAGGTTTAGCACAAAACCGTAGTTTTATTATTGGTTGCTTGTACGATAATCCGAGTAAAAGCTATATTACCCGGGTGCAAACTGGTGCCTTAGCGGCGTGCCATGAACTTAACTACAACTTATTGATCCATCCTTGCGAATTACGCGGTGATGAATTAATTAGTAACATTGAGCAATTAATTCAAACTTCTCGTTTAGACGGTATTGTATTGACCCCGCCATTTTCAGATTTTCCTGAACTTGTAAGCTTTTTAAAGTCGAAGAAGATCCCGTATGCTCGTGTCGCCTCTGCGGTACTTGAAGACGACTCTATTTCGGTAAGAAGTAATGACGAACAAGGGGCTTTTGAAATAACAGAGCATCTTATTAAGCTGGGTCATAAAGAAATCGCCTTCATTAAAGGTCACCCTGATCACAGTGCCACAGAGCAGCGTTTTAAAGGTTATCGAAGAGCACTTGCCTCAAATGGTATTGAGTTTGATGAACGCTTAGTTGAAGAAGGTAACTTCAGTTATCACTCTGGTGTTGATAGTGCCCGTACAATTTTAGATTTAAACCCTCGCCCAACAGCAGTTTTTGCTTCAAATGATTACATGGCAGCGGCAGTACTAAAACTTGCTACGCAAATGCAGTTAAGAGTGCCTGATGATATCTCTATTGCAGGGTTTGATAACGCACCAATTGCACGTCATATTTGGCCAGGGTTAACGACCATTGCACAACCGGTTGAAGAGATGACTCAGCAAGCAGTTAAGCAATTGATCACTCATATTGGTGATCCACAAGAGTCGCCTTATCAAGTAACCCTTGAAGCAAAACTCATTACGCGTGAGTCGACAGCAGCAATTAAATAAATTTCATCTTGTTTTTTTCACAGTAGCCCGAGAATGAGTGACGCGTTCTCGGGCTTTTTTATTTCAGGCTAAAAATTTTCATGATAACGCTATAAGTTACTGTTTTTAATTAAAACCAACCTCAAAGCTTGTCTTGTCTATAGGCCTTTGATAGTGGTACTCCACATGAATTCTACTCATATTCTACTAAAATAAAATTGTTCATTGTTTGGTCATTTAAAAAAATTAAACTAAATTTAACAGATAAGGTTGACACCGGTGTCACAGTCATGAGTTAATACAGTGACACCGGTGTCAGGTTGGTTGTGAGAGACAGCCTGTCAGCGTACCTTTGAACGGGTAAATCAAAGTTGCTCAGTACAATTATTTTCGTGGAGTCTGTAATTGTTACTGAGCCTTTATCCTCTAACTATAGAGATGAGTCGAATTTATATGTTGCATCCTCGTATCCAAGAAGTCACCGAACGCGTTATCGAACGCAGTAAAGAGACCCGCCAAGCTTATTTAGAGCGAATCGCGCACGCAAAAAAACAAACAAGAGTTCGTGCAGGTTTAGGCTGTGGTAATATTGCACACGTTATGGCTGCTTGTAGCAGCGATGACAAAGCTCGCTTAAAAGCAGACGAGCAACCAAACCTAGCTATCATCAACGCTTATAACGACATGCTTTCAGCGCATGTTCCTTACAAAGATTATCCGGAAATCATCAAAAGCCTTGCCACTAAGTTCGATGCTACAGCACAAGTTGCTGGCGGCGTACCTGCTATGTGCGACGGTGTTACTCAAGGCCGTGATGGTATGGAACTATCATTGTTCTCACGTGATGTGATTGCAATGTCTACAGCGGTTTCTTTATCGCATGACGTGTTCGACGGTGTTTTCTGTTTAGGTGTGTGTGACAAGATTGTCCCTGGACTTTTAATTGGTGCCTTATCATTTGGTCATTTACCAACGTATTTCTTACCAGCAGGTCCAATGCAATCGGGTATCCCGAATAAAGAAAAAGCCCGTGTTCGTCAAAAATTTGCACAAGGCTTAGTAAGTCGCGAAGAGCTGTTAGAAGCTGAAAGCGCATCGTATCACAGTGCGGGTACGTGTACTTTCTACGGTACCGCTAACTCGAATCAAATGTTAATGGAAATCATGGGTCTACATTTACCAGGTAGCTCTTTCATTAACCCTTACACAGAACTTCGTGATGGTTTAACAGGTCATGCTGTCGAAACCATGTTAAAGCAGTTAATCGAAACAAAAGATGCTAACTGCCTTGCTGACGTAGTGAGTGAAAAAACAATTATTAATGGTTTAGTTGGCTTGTTATCAACAGGCGGCTCAACAAACCACGCAATCCACCTAGTAGCAATCGCGAAAGCAGCGGGTGTAATCCTTACTTGGAAAGACATGGCTGACTTATCAGAAGTTGTGCCACTTCTTACACGTATTTACCCGAACGGCTCAGCAGATGTGAACCACTTCCAAGCCGCCGGCGGTATGGGCTTTTTAATGAAGCAACTACTGAGCAAAGGTTACTTACATAACGACGTGAAAACGATTGTGGGTGATGGCCTTGAGGCATACACCACAGAGCCAATGCTAGATAAAGATTCATCAGTGATCATGACTAACAGCACAGGCCCAAGCAAAGTTAAATGGGTAGCGTGTCCTGAAAAGTCACATGATGAAGAAGTATTACGTCCGATTGATAACCCGTTTAGCAAGCAGGGTGGTTTACAGCTTCTTACAGGTAACCTTGGCAAAGCCGTTATTAAAGTTTCTGCAGTGGCTGAATCTCACCAAGTTGTTTCTGCACCAGCTAAAGTATTTAGCTCACAAGGTGAGTTACAAGAAGCGTATAGCCGCGGTGAGTTAAATACAGACTTTATTGCTGTAATTAAAGAGCAAGGTCCGAAGGCGAAAGGCATGCCTGAGCTTCACAAATTAACGCCAGTAATGGCAACACTACAAGACCAAGGCTACAAAGTGGCGATTGTGACAGACGGTCGTATGTCGGGTGCATCAGGTAAAGTCCCTGCTGCAATCCACTTAGCACCAGAAGCGGTTGAAGGTGGTGTAATCGCAAAAATTCACGAAGGTGACTTAGTGACGCTTGATGCACCAGCGGGTGTATTGAAAGTACACGTAAGCGATGAAGAATTAGCAAAACGTGAATTACAACTTAGCCAACCAAGCCAAACATATGGTACAGGCCGAGAGTTATTCGCAGGTTTCAGAAATATAGTAAGTAGTGCAGACCTTGGCGCAAGTGCCTTTGGTTTAGAATAATAATACGCCGTTACTGGGCTATGAGGAACAAACAATGAGCATTGAGAAAATTTTATCATCGGCACCTGTGGTACCGGTTGTTGTTATCGAAAAACTTGAAGATGCAGCACCCCTTGCACGTGCGCTTTATAACGGTGGCTTAAAAGCACTAGAAATTACTTTACGTACGCCGATTGCGGCAGAAGCTGTAAAGCTAATGAAAGAAGCCGTACCAGGAGCATACGTTGGCACAGGCACCGTGGTTGATAAAGCGACATTTAATGCATCTGTTGAAGCCGGTGCTGACTTCATGGTTAGCCCAGGTGTAAACGACGAATTATTAGCTCTGGCTAAAGACACTGATATTCCATTTTTACCAGGTGCAGCAACACCAAGTGAAGTAATGAAATTAGCAAGCCATGGCTTTAAGTTCTTAAAGTTCTTCCCTGCAGAAGCAGCGGGTGGCACAGCAATGCTTAAATCAATTGGTGGTCCTTTACCACAAGTAACATTTTGCCCTACAGGCGGTATTAGCCTTGAAACAGCACCTAATTACCTAGCACTTAAAAATGTAATCTGTGTAGGTGGTACTTGGATGCTAGATAAACAACTTATTGAAAACAAAGACTGGCAAGCCATTGAAGCGCTTGCTCGCCAAGCAAGTGAAGTAAAATAATTAACGGGAGATATTAGAATGATTAATGTTGCAATTAATGGCTATGGACGTATCGGTCGTAACGTATTACGTGCCCTTTATGAGTCAGCTCAAAACAACGAAATCAAAATCGTTGCAATCAACGATTTAGCACCAGCAAATGTTAACGCGCATTTAACTCAATTTGACTCAGTACACGGTCAATTTTCTCAAAAAGTAACACTTGCTGAAAACACCATGCTAATTGGTAATGACGAAATTACCCTTACGCAAGAGCGTGATCCTGCAAACTTACCTTGGAAAGCACTAAACGTAGATATCGTTTTAGAATGTACTGGTTTATTCACGTCACGTGATGCAGCGGCTAAACACATTGAAGCGGGTGCTAAAAAAGTTATTGTTTCTGCGCCTGGTACTGACATGGATGCAACAGTTGTTCACGGTGTTAATAGCGAAGTATTAAACGCTGGCAGCAACATCATTTCAAACGCATCGTGTACAACAAACTGTTTAGCGCCAATTGCAAAAGCAATCAACGACACAGTAGGTATCGAGCAAGGTAGCATGACAACAATTCATGCTTACACAAACGATCAAAACTTATCTGACGTTTATCACCCAGACTTATACCGTGCACGTAGCGCAACTCAGTCAATGATCCCAACTAAAACAGGTGCAGCTAAAGCAGTTGGTTTAGTACTTCCTGAACTTGCGGGTAAACTTGACGGCATGGCAGTACGTGTACCAACAATCAACGTTTCTTTAGTAGACTTAACGTTTGTTGCTAAGCGTGAAACAACTGCAGCAGAAATCAACGAAGTCGTTAAAGCAGCATCAGAAGGTGCAATGCAAGGTATTCTTGAGTATAACGAACTACCGCTTGTTTCTATCGACTTTAACCACAATCCTGCGTCTTCAATCTTCGATTCTACCCAAACTAAAGTAGATGGTAAGCTTGTTAAAGTGATGGCTTGGTACGACAACGAGTGGGGTTTCTCAAACCGCATGTTAGACCAAGTTAAAGCGCTAGGTCAGTTCTTATAATAGAACAGTAAAAGTTTAAGCTTTATCCAACAAAGCCACGTTTATCGTGGCTTTTTTGGTTTTAAAAAATACGCCTTAAATGTCAGCTTCATTTTTATGCGTTATTTTTCTGTTTATTGAGTAACTTTTTATATAGGAAAAAAATTATAACTGAAAGAAATATAAATGAAGGAAGTACATAAATAAAAAGCAAAGGAGCATTTTCTACTCTTTGTTCTTCATTCATAAATGGAATAGAGAGTTTCTTATAAGCTTCTAAAAACAACATGAAATTCGCGAATGCGCTAACTAAAATAAGACTTATATTCAAAATATATGACTTAGCCTTTGACATAGTTATTTAATCTCCCAAAACCAAATATCTTTGCTGTTGTTAAGATCTGATACTACACCAAAGAATTCATATATTGATCTTGTCAGCATACCACCACTAGTAATTTGATCTTCATTCCAAAGATCGATGTGGTCTCCACTACGGTTAGTAACAGACTCACTGCCTCGTTGCCAATAATCTTTAAAAAATATAATTCCAGTTTTACCATCTAGGTCATCTTGGAAAGTTTTTGGATTAATTTTTTGTAGATCACCTAACCAACTAAAGTTTGAAGTTTTAAGCCAACTGGCCATTTCTTCTGCTAAAAGAATATGTTTCATGCCCGCGTGTCCCCAGCATTTCTTAACTTTAGCTCCTGCAGTTGATACGCCAGATTTAATTAATGCGTCACTTAAGTTAATAGCGCAATAGTTTCCAAATGGGGAAGAGCTATTAGTTTGCTTATTTTGACATCTTGCTCTGATCAGTTCTTTTTCAGGAAAGTTTTCCCATAAATCATTAAATTGTAACATTTTATATCCTTATAATAGAGATGGTCTTGATTGTAAATATCTTCAAAGGTTTGAACAAAATCGACTAAAGTTCATTTTTTGTAATTAATTACTATCGAGTATGGTACTTCAATAATTGCTGCTAAAACTCTAAGTTAATCAGCCGAATTGTTTGGTAAATCGCAAGATAGGTTATCTTTTAAGAAAGTAGACATTTTTATTCCTTTAAAAATTATTTACTTGTGCAGGTTAATTTGTTCCTCATTTAAAGTCAATGAGGATTCGTTTGTATTTTATTTGGCTACTTACATTTGATTCTATCGATACTTGTTAGCAAACATTCACGCTGCTTTATAATGTCTTACTTTACAATATTTGTTCCTAAATTCTTCTGTGTTATGCTGCAAAAAATTGATAAATGGATTTTATATCATGACACGTCTTTATCATCGGCTATTTAGAGCTGAGCAGTTTCAAGTGGGTGAGGGCAATATCAGTGGTTATATTGCTTGCTTCTTAGCGGTATTATCCTGTTTAGGGGTATTAGCTTTTCATTTTCCAGAGTACTTAACGACCCCAGAGCTCAGGCAAAACTACAGTGTTGAGTTTTTACGTCAGCTAATGTTTGTGGCATTAATTATTTCGGGCAGTTTAGGGCTTTTGAATTTTGTTCGTAATACTAATAAACGGCTGGGTGCAACGGCTTGGGTATTTATAGTTGTGGCAATTGCATTTGGTGGGCCGAATGTTGAAGTGGGCGACTTTAAAGATAATACGCCGTACTTGGGGCTGGATTGGTTCATTCTTGACTTACTTGGCTCCACACTGATTTTTATTCTGATTGAGAAGCTGCTGCCGCACCGTAAAGAACAAAAAATTCTCCGTACTGAGTGGCAGGGTGATTTAAATCATTTCTTTGTTAATCACTTAATTATTGGTTTTGTGTTGCTGGCAACCAATCAGTTCGTGCATCATGCTTTTGGCTGGGCTGTGTCTGATACAGTGCAAGGCTTTATTATTCAACTGCCATTTTTACTCCAATTATTTTTAATCATTTTAGTTGCTGATTTAATGCAGTACTTTGTGCATAGGGCTTATCACGAAGTGCCCCTGCTTTGGCGTTTTCATGCCGTGCATCACAGTGCAAAAGAGATGGATTGGCTTGCTGGCTCTCGTCAACATATTTTAGAAATACTCGTGACGCGCAGCTTAGTGCTTACGCCAATTTTTGTGCTCGGCTTTCCATCGGATGTCATTAGCCTCTATGTCATTATTGTTGGCTTTCAGGCTGTGTTCAACCACGCTAATGTTAGGGTAAAATTTGGATGGTTAAAGTACGTGCTCGTTACGCCTCAGTTTCATCATTGGCATCATTCATCTGATAAAGCGGCCATTGACCGTAACTATGCTGCGCATTTTTCTTTTTCGGCCCTAAACCACCTACTTCAGTAGGTGGTTATCATCATTTAGGCTTTGCCTGAAAAAATACTCATGTTAATTCCTTACTTGATTTTTAGCGAAGTCATATAAGGAAAAAACATGAGTAGAT